>JAKDNM010000099.1 GCA_030456445.1 Hyphomicrobiales bacterium | reverse complement strand
TGCCCGAATGGCCGCCCAATGACGGATTGTCATCGCGCGGGCGTCTTCCTATACCGATTGGAACACAGGCAACGGATCGGGAGGCCGGAATGTACCGGGCGCCAGTCGCTGAGATCGCACATACGTTGAAACACGCAGCCGGCCTGAAGGCCACGCTCGATGAGGGCAGGCTGGGCGATCTGACCGAAGACCTCGCCGACGCGATCCTGGAGGAGGCGGGGCGTTTCGCGACCGACGAGATCGCCCCGCTCTACAAGGTGGGCGACGAGGTCGGCGCCATATGGAAGGACGGTGCCGTCACCACTCCGCCCGGCTGGAAGGAACTCTATCGACGCTGGATCGGGGGCGGGTGGAACGCACTGGCCGGACCGGTCGAATATGGCGGGCAGGGCCTGCCGGCGATGCTTTCGATTGCGGTGCTCGAAATGTGGAATTCGGGCTCCATGGCTTTCACCGTCGGGCCGACCCTCACCTTCGGCGCTGTCGAGGCGCTCGAAAAGCATGCCACGGAGGAATTGAAGGCGACCTATCTCGCCAAGCTCGTCTCCGGCGAATGGATGGGAACGATGAATTTGACCGAGCCGCAGGCGGGTTCGGACCTCAATGCGCTCAGGACCCGCGCCGCGCCGGCCGGCGACGGTACCTACCGCATCTTCGGCCAGAAGATATTCATCACCTATGGCGAGCATGACTTCACCGACAATATCGTGCATTTCGTGCTTGCCCGCCTGCCGGACGCACCGGCGGGCACGCGCGGCATCTCGCTTTTCCTGGTGCCCAAATACCTGGTCGATGCGGATGGATCGCTCGGTGCGCGCAACGACGCTTTTTGCGCCTCAATCGAGCACAAGCTCGGCATCAACGGTTCGCCCACCTGCACCATGCTTTACGGCGACGGCAAGTTCGGCGACACGCCGGGTGCGATCGGCTGGCTGGTCGGCGAGGAGAACAAGGGGCTCGCCTGCATGTTCACCATGATGAACAATGCGCGGCTGGCGGTCGGCATCCAGGGCGTCGCCGTGGCGGAAGCCGCCTACCAGAAGGCGAAAGCCTATGCCGGGGAACGCCGGCAGGGACGGGCGCCGGGCCATTCGGGCGAGGGCATGAGCCCGATCATAGAACACCCCGATGTCCGCCGTAACCTGCTCACGATGAAGGCGCTGACTGGAGCCGCGCGCGCCATCTGCTATTCCTGCGCCCATGCGCTCGACATGGCTCGCGCGACGGAAGGCGACGAACGCCGTCACTGGCAGGATCGCGCGGGATTGCTGACGCCGCTTGCCAAGGCGTTCCCGACCGATATCGGCGTCGAGGTGGCGTCGCTCGGCATACAGGTGCATGGCGGCATGGGTTTCATCGAGGAGACGGGTGCGGCCGGCTTCTATCGCGACGCGCGCATTGCGCCGATCTACGAGGGCACCAACGGCATCCAGTCGATCGATCTTGTCATGCGCAAGCTGCCGCTTGGCGGCGGTGAGCATGTGCACGCCTATATCGGCGAACTGCGCGGCGAGGTGGAGGCGCTGCGCGCGTCGAACCTGCCGGGCTTCGGCCACACCGCCGGCCATCTGGAACGTGCGCTCGACGAGTTGGAGGAAGCGACGCGGTTCATGCAGCGCGCGCAGGCGGACGGGCGCGTTTCCGAAGCGCTTGCCGGCGCCACGCCCTATCTCAGGCTTTTTTCGTTCGCCGCCGGCACGGCGCTGATGGCGCGCGGCGCGCGCAAGGCCGAGGATCGCGGGCAGACAGCACTTTGCCGCTTCTTTGCCGAAAACCTGCTTCCCGAAAGCTCCGCCCTCAAGGATCGCGTGGTGAACGGCGCCGCCAGCCTGGACGACGCGGCCGCCGCCATTCTGGCGTGAGAAAAGGCACGTGAGCGAACATATCAAGGTCGAGCACCGGGGTGCGGTGCAAATGATCCGGCTCGACCGGCCGGAGAAAAAGAACGCCATCACCCGCGCCATGTATGTGGCGATGACGGAGGCGCTGAAGGCGGGCGATGCCGATCCGGCGGTGCGCTGCAACGTCTTTCTCGGCGTGCCTGGCGCATTCTCCGCCGGCAACGACCTTGCCGATTTCCTCGCCTATTCCACGGACGGGGCGCATGGCAGCGAGGCTTTCGATCTCCTGGAAGCTTTGGCGCGTTCGGAAAAGCCGATCGTCTCAGGTGTCGACGGCATCGCGGTCGGCGTCGGCACGACCATCCATCTCCATTGCGATCTCACCTTCGCCACGGAGCGCGCCTGGTTCCACACACCCTTCGTCGATCTCGGGGTCACGCCGGAGGCAGGCTCCAGCCTGATCGCACCGCTTCTGATGGGCCGCCAGCAGGCCTTCGCGCTGCTTGGCCTCGGCGAGCCCTTCTCTGCCGAGCGCGCCAAGGCGTGCGGCTTGATCTATGACGTGGTGGCCGAGGATGAACTGGAGGAAGCCGTCTTCCATGCTGCGGAACGCATCTGCGCCAAGCCGCCGGAGGCTCTGAGGATCGCCCGCGACCTGATGCGCGGCGACCGCGAGGAACTGGTGGTCCGTATCCGGGAGGAAAGCCGGCTCTTCGCCGCCCGCCTGACGTCGGATGAAGCGAAGGCCGCCTTCCAGGCCTTCATGACGCGGAAGAAGGGATGAGGGCGATCACTACGATCACGGATAAAGCCGCGTCTTTCCCCATCCGCCGCCTTCCGCGCGACTGAAAACGACGCGGTCGTGCAGGCGGAAGGGCCGGTCATGCCAGAACTCGATCGAGGACGGAACGATGCGGAAGCCCGACCAGTGGGCCGGACGCGGTATCGCGCCGATCGGGTATCTGGCCGTGTATTCTGCGACCGCCTTTTCCAGTGCGAATCGGCTTTCGAGCGGCCGCGACTGCTTCGAGGCCCATGCGCCGATACGGCTGCCGCGCGGCCGCGAGGCGTAATAGGCGTCTGCCTCGGCATCGCTTACGCGCTCGACCGGGCCGCGCACCCGCACCTGCCGGCGCAGCGATTTCCAGTGGAAGCAGAGCGCCGCTTTCATCGATGCGGCGATTTCCACGCCTTTCTGGCTTTCCAGATTTGTATAGAAGACGAAGCCCTGATGATCGAAGCCCTTGAGCAGCACCATGCGCACGTCCGGCAGCCCGTCCGGATCGACGGTGGCGAGCGCCATGGCGTTCGGATCGTTTGGTTCGCTGGTTTCCGCGTCCTTCAGCCAGGAGGTGAACAGGTCGAACGGTTCGGCGCTCTCGGTGAAGTCATCGCTTGTTAAGGTTGCATTGGCCATAGTGATTTCCTGGACAGTTTCTTCGGGAGAATGCCGATTGTTGCGTGGAGCGCAAGCTAAGGTGCCGCGTGGCGCGATGCTTGCCGGGTCGTGGCGTAAGCTTCTGCCGATTGCCGCCCTGGTCGCATTGCCGGTGGCTCTCGCCGCATGCGCGTCCGGCAATTTGCTGAAGAGAGCGGAGACCGACCGTTCGATCATCACCGGCTCCGTTTCCTCCGCCACGATGATGACCCCAATGACGGCGAGTATCACGGATGAGGAAACCATCCGCAACGCGGTCACATCGGTCGATCCGAATGCGCTGGGGTCTAACGGTCTCGCCTGGACCAACCCCACGACCGGCGCGACTGGCCAGATCACCGGCCTCACCGAATTTCAGGACAACGGTCATCTGTGCCGCCGCTTTTCGACGTCGATGGCGCGCTTCGACGGCGTCGGCCTCTATCGCGGCGAGGCTTGCCTCCAGAATTCCGGCGGATGGCAGTTACGCGCCTTTGTCTCGTCGTGACCATGTGCTGCGGCTTCGATACTGGAATTTCTTCCTAGTCGCGCGCATATAAGGACGGCCCACCCGTTTCAATCCCGTCAGGCAGGAAGCATGCGCGATCCATACCAGGTTTTGGGCGTCGCCAAGGACGCCTCGGCCAAGGAGATAAAGTCGGCTTACCGCAAGCTGGCCAAGAAACATCATCCGGACCAGAACCCGGACGATCCAAAGGCCAAGGAGCGCTTTGCCGAGGCCAACCAGGCCTATGAGATCGTCGGCGACGAGAAGAAGCGCGGCGCCTTTGACCGCGGCGAGATCGATGCCGAGGGAAAGCAGCGCTTCCAGGGCTTCGAGGGCGCGGGCGGCGGCGATCCGTTCGCCGGTTTCCGGCAGTCCGGGCAGGGCGGACCCGGCGCCTCGCATTTCGAGTTCCGCTCGAGCACGGCGGGCAGCGATGCCTTCGGCGGCGCGCACGATATTTTCAGCGAGATTTTCGGGCGCGGCGCCGGTGGCGGAGGCGGCAGGCAGCAGGCGCCGGGCGGCGCCGACCTGAACGCCATCCTCGAGATCGACATCGAGGACGCGGTTACCGCCGCCAAGGTGACGGCGATCTTTCCCGGCGCGCGCAAGATCGCGGTGAAATTGCCGAAGGGCGTCGAGGACGGCCAGACCATCCGCTTGAAAGGGCAGGGCGAGCCTTCGCCCTTCGGCGGCAAGCCGGGCGACGCGCTGGTCAAGATCCGCTTCCGCAAGAGCGCCCGCTACCGCGTCGAGGGCAGGGACCTGCATTCCGACCTTCCGGTCGAACTTCATGACGCGGTGCTCGGCGCCAAGGTGGCGGCCGAGACGCCGAGCGGCAAGGTCGCGGTCGCCATCCCGCCATGGTCGAGTTCCGACAAGGTGCTGCGGCTGAAAGGTCGTGGTCTGCCGGACAAGGCGGGCGGCCATGGCGACCTCTATGTGCATGTGCGTGTCATGCTGCCCGAAAAAGGCAGCACGGAACTTGAGACGCTGATGAAGAAGGCGAGCGCCTGACGTGCGTCTCTCCGCATTTCACGCCCGGTTTGCTTCCCTGTAACCGCCACAAGCTTGAAGGCTTTCGGCGCCTGTGCGATAGGCACGGTATGCGCTTGGTTGCGCACCGAAATGCGGAGAAGGGTGGCATGGCAGTCGGCAATGGCCTGATGGAAGGCAAGCGGGGATTGATCCTTGGCGTGGCCAACAACCGTTCCATCGCCTGGGGGATCGCGAAGGCCTGCGCGGGCCAGGGCGCGAAGCTTGCCCTGACCTACCAGGGCGATGCGCTGAAGAAGCGTGTCGAGCCGCTGGCTCAGGAGCTTGGCGCGGATGTCGCCGGCCATTGCGACGTAACCGATCCCGCCTCGCTCGACGCCGTCTTCGATACCGTGAAGAAGAAGTGGGGCGGTCTCGATTTCCTCGTCCACGCCATCGCATTTTCCGACAAGGACGAACTGACCGGCCGCTATGTTGAGACGAGCCGCGAGAATTTCCAGCGCACGATGGACATTTCCGTCTATTCCTTCACCGCGCTCGCCAAGCACGCCGAGCCTCTGATGGAAAAGGGCGGCTCGCTCCTGACGCTGACCTATTACGGCGCCGAAAAGGTCATGCCGCACTATAACGTCATGGGCGTCGCCAAGGCGGCGCTGGAGGCGAGCGTACGCTATCTGGCCGTCGATCTCGGCGGCAAGGGCATCCGCGTCAACGCCGTCTCGGCCGGGCCGATCAAGACGCTTGCCGCGTCGGGCATCGGCGACTTCCGCTATATCCTGCGCTGGAACGAGTATAACGCGCCGCTGAAGCGCAGCGTCACCATCGAGGAAGTCGGCGACGCGGGCCTCTATTTCCTCTCCGACCTGTCGCGCGGGGTGACCGGCGAGGTGCATCACGTCGATTCGGGCTACCACGTCGTCGGGATGAAGGCGGTGGACGCGCCCGACATCTCCGTCGTCAAGGACTGAACCTCCTTCATAGGAAGGCTCTGATCAGTGGCGAAATATCCGCTCGCCTATTTCACGCGCCACGGCCAGACCGACTGGAACGTTTCCGAGCGCTTCCAGGGGCAGGAGGATATCGATATCAACGCCCTGGGTCGCAAGCAGGCCGACGAGAACGGCAGCAAGCTTGCCGGCATTCTCGGCACGGCGCCGGGGTTCGACTTCGTCGCAAGCCCGCTTCGCCGCACGCGCCAGACGATGCGGTGCGTGCGCATCCAGATGGGCCTGTCGCCGGACGGCTTCCATACGGATATGCGCCTGAAGGAAGTGAATTTCGGCGACTGGCAGGGCTATGTCGCCGACGAGATCGAGGCGCGTTCGCCCGGCATCATAGAACGCCGGCTTGCCGACAAGTGGAATTTCCGGCCGTCGGGCGCGGACGCCGAAAGCTACGCCATGCTCGCCGAGCGTGTGCAGGGCTGGCTGGACGAACTGACGCAGGAGACGGTGGGCGTCATCCATGGCGGCGTCATCCGTGCGCTCTTCCACTTGATCGAAGGCGTGCCCGGCCAGGAGGCCGCCGACATGGAAACCCCGCAGGACGTCATCCTGAAGCTCGAAGACGACCGCCTGACCTGGCTTTGATTTTCTCTATTCGGAAGTCTGCATGTCGGTGACGAGGTTTTCGCCGTCGACCTTGTCGTAGGCGAGCACGATGTCCATGCCTTCCTTGATGCCGTCCATGTCCGTCTCGCCGGGCAGCTTGTAGGATTTGCCGTCGTCGAGCGTGATCATCATCTTGTCGCGATCGACCTTCTTGAT
Source organism: Hyphomicrobiales bacterium (assembly GCA_030456445.1). Lineage (GTDB taxonomy): Bacteria > Pseudomonadota > Alphaproteobacteria > Rhizobiales > Rhizobiaceae > Mesorhizobium_L. Next base: position 9,023 of record JAKDNM010000099.1, on the reverse strand, counting down.
ATGGCCTTCGGCTTCCGCGGCCATCGCGTAGGCCGACAGCATCAAAAGCGCCGCCAGGGCGCCGAGAACGGTGCGCATCGTTTTCTCCCCCATCATCCTTTTCCTTCTTTTTGTTTTACCCAAGGCCAGCAGTGATAGCCGGATTGTGTCGAAAGTGAAGCGTCGGCCGCGTGCGCCGTTCAATAGTTCTTGCAGTCGTTTGACCCCTGTTGAAAACGCCGGTAGAGCAGCACCGGCCGCCATATCGGCAGGCTTGGGATAGCAATGTCGCACAACACTTTCGGCCATTTGTTCCGAGTGACGACCTGGGGGGAAAGCCACGGGCCGGCGCTTGGCTGCGTCGTCGACGGCTGCCCGCCCGGCATCCGCTTCACGCTGAAAGACGTGCAGGACGAACTCGACCGCCGGCGTCCGGGCCAGTCGCGTTTCGTTACCCAGCGCCGTGAGCCCGATGAGGTGAAGATACTCTCGGGCGTCCTTCCCGACGAGGACAGCGAGATACTGGTAACGACCGGCACGCCGATCTCCATGATGATCGAGAATGTCGACCAGCGTTCCAAGGATTACGGCGCCATCGCGAGGCAGTACCGGCCGGGCCATGCCGACTACGCCTACGAGGTGAAATACGGCATCCGCGACTATCGCGGCGGCGGCCGCTCCTCGGCGCGGGAGACGGCCGCGCGCGTCGCAGCCGGCGCCATCGCGCGGCGCGTCGTGCCCGGCCTCGTCGTGCGTGGCGCGCTCGTCGCCATGGGCGAGAAGGCGATAGACCGCGCCAACTGGGATTGGGATTTCATCGGTGACGCCGAAAATCCCTTCTTCACGCCCGACCCGAAATCGGTCCCGGTCTTCACCGAATACCTGGACGGCATCCGCAAGGCAGGCTCCTCGGTCGGCGCGCTGATCGAGATCGTCGCCGAGAATGTGCCGCCGGGGCTGGGCGCGCCGATCTACGGCAAGCTCGACCAGGACATCGCCGCCGGCCTGATGTCGATCAACGCGGTGAAGGGCGTCGAGATCGGCGCCGGCTTCGAGGCTGCGCGCTTCACCGGCGAACAGAACGCCGACGAGATGCGCACGGGCAACGAGGGCCGTCCGCGCTTCCTGTCGAACCATGCCGGCGGCATATTGGGCGGCATCGCGACGGGCGAGCCGATCGTCGCCCGCTTCGCCGTCAAGCCCACTTCCTCGATCCTGACCCCGCGAAAATCGATCGACGCCGATGGCAACGAGGTCGAGGTGACGACCAAGGGCCGCCACGACCCTTGCGTCGGCATCCGCGCCGTCCCGATCGGCGAGGCGATGGTCGCCTGCGCCATCGCCGATCATTACCTGAGGCATCGGGGACAGGTAGGTGAACCGGCAGTCGGCAATCGGCAATCGGCAGTCGAGAAAACTTGACGGCGGCCACCCATCCATTATTCGCCTACTGCCTACTGCCTACTGCCTACTGCCTACTGCCTACTGCCTACTGCCTACTGCCGATTAGCGAGCGAAGCGAGCACCCATGCCCTACGACCAGCAACACGTCGCCGATGTCATCCGCGCCTTCGAGCGTGGCGAGATGGTTGTCGTCATGGACGATGACGGACGCGAGAACGAAGGCGACCTGATCGTCGCGGCGATGCACTGCACGCCCGAGAAGATGGCTTTCATGGTGCGGCACACTTCCGGCATCGTCTGCGCACCGATGACGCGCGAGGACGCCCGCCGGCTGAACCTCGCGCCGATGGTGGCCGACAACGACGCGCCGCACTCGACCGCCTTCACGGTCTCGGTCGATTTCAAGCACGGCACGACGACCGGCATTTCCGCAGACGACCGGACGCTGACCGTCCGCAACCTCGCCAACCGCAACGCCGGTGCATCGGATTTCGTCCGTCCCGGCCACATCTTCCCGCTGATCGCGCGTGAGGGCGGCGTGCTCATGCGCTCCGGCCACACCGAGGCGGCGGTCGATCTCTGCCGGCTCGCCGGCCTGCCCGAGATCGGTGTCATATCCGAACTGGTGAACGACGACGGCACGGTGAAGCGTGGGCCGCAGGTCGCCGTCTTCGCCAGGGAGCATGGCCTGAAGCAGGTGTCCGTCGCCGACCTGATCGCCTATCGCCAGCGCCAGGAGACGCTGGTCGAGCGCGTAAGTTGCACCGAGATCGAGACGACGGGCGGCAAGGCGAGCGCCTTTGTCTATCGCCTCCCGTGGGACGTGATGCATCACCTCGCCATAGTCTTCGGCGACATCCGCGACGGCAAGCAGGTGCCGGTCAGGCTGCACACCGAAGATGTGGTCACCGACGTGTTTGGGACCGGGCACAGGCTGGACGAATTGATGCGCTCGATGGGAAAGGTCGGGCGTGGCGTCATCGTCTATCTGCGCGAGGGTTCCGTCGGCGTAGCGCACAACGCGCGGACGAGACCTTCCGGCGACCGCGAAGCCCATGCCGAGGCGCTGAGGCGCGAAAGCGAATGGCGCGAAATCGGGCTCGGCGCGCAGATCCTCAAGGATCTCGGCATCTCCTCCATTCGCCTCATCGCCTCGCGCGAGCGCCACTATGTCGGGCTGGAAGGCTTTGGTATCCACATCGAAGCGACCGAGCTGCTTGAGCGGGAGTAGGTGGCGTTCACGGCCCTCGAAGGACGCACGTGGAAAACGGAAGCGTATCCGTCGATATTGTTAGCGCGCGGCCTTTGCGGGCTTGGCCTTCGGCCTGCCTGATGGCTTCGTCCCGGCTGTTGCTTTCGGGGGCCGGTTTTTCGCCTCTGCCCCGATTTCGCGGCTTGCGCGTTCCCAATGCTCTCGGTCGCGTCCATGCAGGCGGCCCTCGGCCTCCCAGATGTGATACGCGCGCTCACTGATTGCCTTTTCGTCGGTCATCGCCGGTCTCCTTGCGGCCGCGCGTGGCGGTCACGCAAAATGGTAGCGCGGTTCGCCTGAATTGCCATCCGGATTGCATGCGGCAAAGGATTGCGCCAGGAAGGCCAGGCATTCTTGCTACTTGTTGAAGCCGTTCCTGCGTTGGCTCTTTCCGTGGACGCAGTCCGGACGAACCCCTATGTTCGCACGATGACCACACGGCTTTATACCCATCCGATCTTCCTCGAACACCTTACGCCGCCGGGACATCCGGAGCGGCCCGACCGGCTGCGCGCCATCGCGCGTGCACTGGAGGACGAGGCTTTTGACAAGCTCGAACGGGTCGAGGCCCCGAGGGGTGATGAGAAAGAGATCCTCCACGCGCATCCGCAGGATTATGTCGACCGGGTGAGGGCGGCGATCCCCCAGACCGGCATCGCCCGCATCGATGCCGATACGTCCGCCAGCCCGAAAAGCTGGGAGGCGGCGCTGACGGCGATCGGTGCCGCGACGGCTGCGGTGGACGACGTTTTCGATGGCCGCGCCGACAATGTCTTCGTCGCCGCCCGCCCGCCCGGCCACCATGCCGAGCACGACCGCGCCATGGGCTTTTGCCTGTTCAACAACGCCGCCATCGCCGCCCGGCACGCGCAGAAGAAGCATGGCGTCGAGCGCGTGGCGATCGTCGATTTCGACGTCCATCATGGCAACGGCACGCAAGACATCTTCTGGTCCGATCCGAGCGTGCTCTACGCTTCCACGCACCAGATGCCGCTTTATCCCGGCACCGGCGCGGTGGGCGAGACCGGCGCCGGCAATATCGTCAATGCGCCGCTTTCGCCGGGCAGCGGAAGCGATTCATTCCGCGACGCTTTTTCGGACCGGGTCCTGGCGGCTGTCGAGGCGTTCCGGCCGGGACTCGTCATCGTGTCGGCCGGCTTCGACGCGCATCACCGCGATCCGCTGGCGGAAATCAATCTCACCGAGGACGATTTCGACTGGGCGACGGGAAAGCTTCTGGAGCAGGCCGGCCGCTCCGCGTCCAACCGTCTTGTCAGCCTGCTGGAGGGCGGCTACGACCTCCAGGGGCTGGCTTTCTCCACCGCCGCCCATGTCAAGCGCCTGATGGAAGGCTGAACGATGCCGGATAGCACCCCCGAAATCACTGAGGACGACATCAGGAACATGAGCTTCGAGGAGGCGCTTGCCGCGCTCGAACGCATCGTCGACGATCTGGAGAAGGGCGACGTGCCGCTCGATCAGTCGATCAAAATCTACGAGCGCGGCGAGGCGCTGAAAAAGCACTGCGACGCCCTGTTGAAGGCGGCCGAGGACAAGGTTGAAAAGATTCGCCTTTCCCGCGACGGCGCGCCGACAGGGACGGAACCGCTAGACGGGGAGTGATTGCAAGGCGCCTCCAGAAGCCTTATGTACATGTCATGCACATGTAGAAGGTGAAAGCCGATGGAGGCAGTTCGCGAAGCGGTTACCGAGCGGGTCATTACGTTGATGACGCCCTCGGAAAAGGCCCGGCTCGAAACCAAGGCCCGGCAGGCAAAGATTTCCATAGGTGAGTTCGTGCGGCGTTCCGTGGATGCCTACGACCCGGACGAGATACAGGAACTGGAACAGCTGGCCAGTTTGGCCCGCGCCTTCCGCGAAAGTGCTGAAAGGGCTTCGGTCGCGGTCGACCGCGCCAGGGAGAACGTGGCCGAGACCTTGCGACAGCTTCGGCGGGAGCGCTCTGAATGAGCGCTCTTGGCGATATCATGACCGGCCTGAAGACGGTCATGGGCCTGACGGAAAAGGTCGAGGGCCTGACGAAGGACATCGATGCCGTCAGCGCCGAATTACGGGACGTCGACCGCAGGGTGGTCCGGCTGGAAACGATCATAGAATTGACGCGGAACGACGGAGCGGTGCTTCGCATCGCCAAGCCGGGCTCAGGAGATCCTGCTGAAGAATGAAGTTCGAAATTGAGGAATGGAATCGCCCGGCGGAGAAAATTCCATCGGGCGATCTACTTGCTACAGCTCAATGAACGGCACGAAGCCGCCGAAGATCATGCGCTTGCCGTCGAAGGGCGCGTCCTTCATGCTGTCCTTTAGCCTGGGATCCGCCATGACTTTTCCCATCACCTCGTCGCGTTTGGCGCGGGACGGATAGACGACCCAGGCAAATACAACGGTTTCTCCGTCCTTCGCCTGCACAGCGCGAGGGAAGGATGTGAGTTCGCCATACGGCACGTCGTCGCCGATCGCCTCCACATAGGCGGTGGCCCCATGTTCCATCCACACGTCGCCCGCCTTGCGGGCCATTTCCTTGTAGGCTTCGATATTTTCATTCGGCACTGCGAGGACAAACCCGTCGACATAGCTCATGGCGTTCTCCTTTCACCGTGTAGACCCGAAGGACGTGCGGCCCGCCTCCGTTCCGACATATGCAGCGACTTTTCCACAGAGCGTGGGACTTTTCGACGGCTGCCTCGGAGATTGTCGTCCTAGCCTGACCTCGTCATGGGTTGTACTGTCTGTACGCTTGGCTTATCTTAGCCAAGGCTAGCTAAGGAGGCTGGCATGGGAATGGTCAACATGCTCGAGGCAAAGACTTCGCTCTCCAAGCTGGTAGAAGCGGTGGAAAGTGGCGCCGAAAAAGAGATTATTATCGCCCGGAACGGCAAGCCGGCAGCGAGGCTGGTGCCGCTCGCCGGCCCGCCGAAGAAGCGCCAACTGGGTTTGGCAAGCGGAAAATATCCACCGCTGGATTACGAAGCCTTTCAGGCCTTGGATGAGGAGGTCGCGGCAATGTTCCTTGGCAAGGAGAAGTGAAGCTTCTCCTTGATACCCATGTTGCGATCTGGATGACGAATACGCCGGAGCGAATTCCAGAGAGAATACGCGACCTCGTCATGGACGGTCACAACGAGGTCGCGATCTCCGCGGCTTCCATATGGGAAATCGCCATAAAGCACGCGCTTGGTCGCAGCGATGCTCCACCACTGGCAGGCTATGATGCAATCGCCGAGTTCCAGTCGGCAGGTTTCAGCCTTTTGAATATCACCCCGACTCACGCCGCATTCGTGGAGCGATTGCCGCTTCTGCATGCGGACCCGTTTGATCGTCTCATGTTGGCGCAGGCCATGCTCGAAAACATGCAATTGGTGACATACGACAGCCAGCTCTCGCGCTATGATATCGGATTGATCACCTGGTCCTGACCAAGGATGTAGCCTATGTCCTTCTTTCCCGGCCCCGATCCGCTTCCCGGCGACGCATTCGCCTGCGACGCCATCGAAACGCTGATCATTCCCCGCGCCAGCGATATCGGCGGCTTCGAGGTGCGGCGCGCGCTGCCCTCGGCGCGGCGCCGGCTGGTCGGGCCGTTCATATTCTTCGACCGCATGGGCCCGGCGATCCTGCGCGCCGGCCAGGCGCTCGACGTGCGCCCGCATCCCCATATCGGTCTTTCCACCGTCACCTATCTGTTCGACGGCAATATTCGGCACCGCGATTCGCTCGGCACCGAGATGGTGATCGAGCCGGGCGACGTGAATCTGATGACCGCCGGTCGCGGCATTGTCCATTCCGAGCGCTCGCCGGAAGAATTGCGGGGCGGGCCGCTGTCGCTTTCCGGCCTTCAAACATGGCTGGCGCTGCCCGAAGCCGCCGAGGAAATCGCGCCGCATTTCGACAATACGGGCCGCGGCGAATTACCGGAGGGGAGGGGCGGCGGCGCGGCGTTCCGGGTCGTCATCGGCGAGTTGCATGGCGCGAAATCGCCGGTCAAGACGGCTTCCGACACGCTTTATGCGGATATCCGGCTCGAAGCGGGCGGCCGGTTCCAGATCCCGCCGGTCGCGGAGGAAAGAGCGATCTATATTCTCGACGGCGAGGTCGATATCGCCGGCGACCGCTTCCCTTCCGACCGCCTGCTGGTGCTGCGCGAGGGCGACGAGATCATCGTCGGCTCGGAGGCGGGCGCGCATTTCATGCTCTTCGGCGGCGCCTCGCTCGGTTCGCGGCGCTATATCTGGTGGAATTTCGTCTCGTCTTCCAAGGAGCGCATCGAACAGGCCAAGGAGGAATGGCGGACCGGCCGGTTCGACATCGTACCGGGCGACGAAGAGGAATTCATTCCTCTACCGGAGAGCTGACGCAGCTATCCTAGATGCTCCTTTTATTTACTTTCGGACCGGCAGCGCCTATCTGGTTCGGACAGATACGCTAACTCCTTGCCAGTTTCGTGATTGAAAGATGACACCTCCGCCCGCGACGCCGCTTCTCGATACGGTCCGCCTTCCTTCCGACCTGCGCAAGCTGCCGGAAAAGGACCTGCCGCAGCTTGCCGGCGAGTTGCGCGCCGAACTGATCGACGTCGTTTCGCAGACCGGCGGGCATCTGGGCGCCGGGCTGGGCGTGGTCGAACTGACCGTCGCCGTCCACTATGTCTTCAACACGCCCGATGACCGGCTGATCTGGGATGTCGGCCACCAGGCCTACCCCCACAAGATCCTGACCGGCCGGCGCGAGCGCATGCGCACGCTGCGCCAGGAAGGCGGGCTCTCCGGCTTCACCAAGCGCGCGGAGAGCGAATACGACCCCTTCGGCGCGGCGCATTCCTCCACCTCCATTTCGGCCGGGCTCGGCATGGCCGTCGGCCGCGACCTGAAGGGCGGCAGGAACAACGTCATTGCCGTCATCGGCGACGGCGCCATGTCGGCGGGCATGGCCTATGAGGCCATGAACAATGCCGGGGCGCTGGATGCGCGGCTGATCGTCATCCTGAACGACAACGACATGTCGATCGCGCCGCCGGAAGGCGCGATGAGCGCCTATCTGGCGCGGCTTGCTTCCGGCCGCGCCTATCTCGGCATCCGCGACATCGGCAAGAAGGTCACCTCCTATCTCGGCAAGCGCGCCGAAAACGCGGTGGCCCGCGCCGTCGAGCATGCGCGCGGCTACGTCACCGGCGGCACGCTGTTCGAAGAGCTTGGCTTCTATCATATCGGCCCGATCGACGGGCACAATCTGGAACACCTGATCCCGGTGCTCAGAAATGTCCGCGACCATGGCGACGGCCCGGTGCTGATCCATGTCATCACCCAGAAGGGCAAGGGCTATCCGCCGGCAGAGGCCGCGCCCGACAAATATCATGGCGTCTCGAAATTCGACGTGATCACCGGCGCGCAGGCCAAGGCGCCCGCCAATGCGCCGAGCTACACGAAAGTCTTCGCCGAAAGCCTCGTGCGCGAGGCACGCGAGGACGAGAAGATCGTCGCCGTCACCGCCGCCATGCCGGCCGGCACCGGGCTCGATCTTTTCGGCGAGGCCTTTCCGAAGCGCATCTTCGATGTCGGCATCGCCGAGCAGCATGCCGTGACGTTTGCCGCCGGCCTCGCCACGGAAGGCTTCAAGCCGTTCGCCGCCATCTATTCGACTTTCCTGCAGCGCGCCTACGACCAGGTCGTGCACGACGTTGCGATCCAGAAGCTGCCGGTGCGCTTTCCGATCGACCGCGCCGGCTATGTCGGCGCCGACGGCCCGACCCATTGCGGCGCCTTCGACACCACCTATCTGGCGACGCTGCCGGGCTTCGTCGTCATGGCCGCCGCCGACGAAGCGGAACTGAAGCACATGGTGCGCACGGCCGCCGCCTATGATGAAGGGCCGATCTCGTTTCGCTATCCGCGCGGCAACGGCGTCGGCGTCGAGATGCCCGAGCGCGGCTCGGTGCTGGAGATCGGCAAGGGCCGGATCGTCCGGGAAGGCACCAAGATTGCGCTGCTTTCGCTGGGCACGCGTCTGGCCGACTGCCTGCTCGCGGCGGAAGAACTCGATGCCGCCGGCCTTTCCACGACGGTGGCCGATGCCCGCTTCGCCAAGCCGCTGGACGAGGAACTGATCGGTCGGCTGGCGCGCGAGCACGAGGTGCTGATTATCGTGGAAGAAGGCTCTGTCGGCGGCTTTGCCAGTCACGTCCTGAACTTCCTTGCCCACCACGGCCTGCTCGAAACCGGCCTCAAGGTCCGCCCGCTCATCATGCCGGATGTCTTCACCGATCAGGCCAAGCCCGAGGCAATGGTGGCCGAAGCGGGATTGGACTCTGCCGGCATCGTGCGCGCGGTCTTCGCCGCGCTGGGGCAGGGCACGGCGGCGATAAGGGCTTAGAG
>JAKDNM010000098.1 GCA_030456445.1 Hyphomicrobiales bacterium | reverse complement strand
GCCACGATCAATATGCCGGCATAGTGCAGGTCGGAATCGACGGCGATGACGCGCTGCGCCGAACCGAGCGGAAAGAGCTTGCGGAATTCAGCGACCGGCGTGTGGGCATCGACGGTGCGCACGTCCTTGCGCATCATCAAGCCCACGGTCAGCGACCGCATCCAGCCGACATCGTTGGCACTGCGGATCGTCTCGCCGCGCAGATGCAGCCGCCAGGTCGAGAAGGAGTAGCCGAACCCTTCGCGCACCACCATCGCCGACAGGATCGAAGCGGCCAGCACGACGCCGGTCAGCGTCAGGTCGCCGCTCGATTCGAGCGCCAGGAAGGTCATAGTCAGCGGACCGCCGACCACGCCGACCGCGAGCGACGTCATGCCGATCACGCCGGCCACGCCCGGATCGATGCCGGTCTGGGGCGATACGATCGCCATCGCCGCGGCAAACAGCTTGCCGAGCAGAACGCCGAGGAAAAGCGAGGCGAAGAAGAGCCCGCCGCGAAAGCCGGAGCCAAGCGAGATGGCCGAGGCGGCAAGCTTCATGACGAAGACGCCGGCGACGACCGTCAGCCCGTAATTCATCGCCATCTGCAACTGAAACGCGCCATGGCCCGAGGAGAGGACCTGTGGGGTGCCGAGAGCGAGGAGGCCGACCAGGCAGCCGCCGATGGCCGGCCTCAGCGTCGCGTCGATCGACAGGCTGGAGAAAGCCCGCTCGACGAGCGTCACGAAATGCATGATGGCGATGGAGACGCCGCCGCCGATGAGGCCGAGAAGCAGATAGGGCAGATATTGCTCCGGCGTCATGTGCGGCACCGATCCCAGATGAATCGGGAATTGCTGGGCTTTCAACAGGTCGGCGGTGACCGAACCCATGAGTGCCGCAGCCAGTACCGGCGCGACGTTGACGATCGTATAGATGCCGATGATGAGTTCGAAGCCGTAGAACGCGCCGGTCAGCGGTGCGTCGAAGGCTGCCGCGATCGCGGCAGCGGCTCCGCAGCCGACCAGCATGCGCACGTCGTTGCGGCGCAGCTTCAGGCTGCGGCCGATGCGCGAGGCAACGCCGGACCCCATCTGCGTATATCCCGCTTCAAGCCCGACAGATGCGCCGAAGCCACTGGAGATGATGGTCTGGAATGCGATGATGAGACTGTCTGTCAGCGACAGACGTCCGCCGTGGAGTGCGTTGGCCTCGATGGGGTCGATCGGCGTGCGGTATTTACGATAACGCAGCCAGGCGATGCTGATGCCCATGATGACGCCGCCGATCAGCGGCACGAAGGCGTGGCGCGGATCGAACAGCGCGAACATGCTGGAGAGGCGCGCGCCCCTTGGCAGGTCGTAGAGATACCAATGCATCTCCTGCACGACCCAGCCCATCCCCCAGACGAGAACGCCGGAGATGATGCCTACACAACAGGCGAGAAGCACGATGAAGATGCCCGGCGCCTTGAACGTCCCGACAAGATGCTTCGCGCCGGCAAGCAATTGCGGCCGGTTGACGAAATGGAGGCTTTCGATTGCCACGGGAGGATATCCTGATCATGCCGGCAGTCGCGGCTCCTCCGTCGTCACCCGACCCGCAACCACACTCTGCCAATGCCCTGTCGCAGGGCTTCGACTTCCGGTCCAGGGTAATAGCGGCATTTTGTTGACGGTTTTTTACGCCGTGGCGCGTTCCCGCCGCCTTAAACTACTCCGCGTCCGGCTGGCGGTCGGGCTCGGCGCGGACGAAGGCGTCGAGCGCCTGTGCCGCATCGAAGATGCGCATGACTGTCGGATAGGGAGAGAGATCGAAGGCGAAGCGCCTGGCGTTGAAGATTTGCGGCACGAGGCAGATGTCGGCGAGCGTCGGGTCGTCGCCATGGCAGAAGCGGCCGGTGTCGGGCTCGGCCGTCAGCCGTGCCTCCAGCGCATCGAAGCATTCCTTCAGCCAACGATGATACCAGGCCGTACGCGCCGCCTCGTCCAGACCGAGTTCGGTTTGGAGATATTTCAGGATGCGCAGATTGTTGAGCGGATGCGTATCGGCGGCGACAACCGCCGCGAGCGAGCGGACGCGGGCGCGCTCGACGGGCGTCGCAGGCAGCACGCGTGGCGTGTCGGGATAGGCTTCTTCGAGGTATTCGATGATAGCGACCGACTGGGTGATAAGAACATCGCCATCGGCGAGCGCCGGCACGAAGCCCTGCGGATTGATGCCGAGATAGTCTGGCGCGCGATGCTCGCCCTTCACCAGATGATGCGCCTGCTGCCGATAGGGCAATCCCTTGAGATTAAGCGCGATGCGAACCCGGTAGGAAGCGCTCGATCGGAAATAATCGTGCAGCAGGAGCGCCATTTAATCCTCCTATTCGGCCGGCCCGATCGTCAGCTTCACCGGCTCCAGCCCGTCGATCGCGCCTTCAAGCACGTCGCCGACAACCACCGGCCCGACGCCGGCCGGCGTCCCGGTGAAGATCAGGTCGCCGGGCATCAGATGATAGTAGCGCGACAGATGTGAGATCAGCTCATCCACTTTCCAGACGAGATCGTCGAGAAGGGCGCTCTGGCGGGGCACGCCGTTCACCTTGAGCGCGATCGACCGCCCGTCCAGCGACGGCACGGACGCCGCCGGCGTGATCGGGCCCAGCACCGCGCCGTTTTCGAAGGCCTTGCCGAAATCCCACGGGCGGCGCTTGTCCTTGCCGTCCTGCTGCAGGTCGCGGCGCGTCATGTCGAGGCCGCAGGCATAGCCGTAGACGACCGACTGCGCTTGTTCCGCGCCGATGCGAAACGCCGGCTCGCCGATCGCGACCACCAGTTCCATCTCGTGATGCAGGTCGCGCGTGCCAAGCGCATAGGGCGCCGTCGCGCCGCTATGGGCCATGCCGATGGTGGGTTTCAGGAAATAGAAGGGCGCCTCGCGATCCACCTCGTTGCCCATCTCCTTGGCGTGCTCGACATAGTTGCGACCAACGCAGAAGATGCGCGCCACGGGGAAAAGTCTGTCCTCTCCGACCACGGCGAGAGCGGCCTGGGGTTGCGGGGGAAAAAGATATTCACTGGCCATGAACGACGCCTCGGAAATGGGTGATCGGCGCTCTTTTCACAGGCTGCCGGGCCGGCGTCAACGGGGATGGCGATGCGCCGCGATAGAGCGAAGGAGAGGATCGTCCGTTTCCGTCATTGGCTTCCATCGGGTCATGGCTTGTCGTCTGGCGGACGATCTATCACGAACCCGGCCGAATGACAGAGGGGCAAGGCTTGTCAAAAGCGAATGCACACGGTTGCACCGAAAATCGGGATTCCGGTGCCGGCAAACGGTAAACCTCAACCGAAACCTGTGCTTAGCTTCGGCCCCATTATTAAGCCGGATAATCACCTGTTAATTTCGTTTGACATTCGTTTTTCATTCGAAATAATCGCATATGCTTTCGTAGATTATCGAATCTTGTGCTGCGGGGAAACTTGGGAGGGACTTGAGTGGACGCACGCCCGATCCATGACGTCTTCGTCATCGGCGGCGGCATCAATGGCTGCGGGATTGCGCGCGACGCGGCCGGGCGCGGCTACTCGGTCTTCCTGGCGGAAATGAACGACCTGGCGAGCGGGACGTCTTCCGGCTCCACCAAGCTCATCCATGGCGGCCTGCGCTATCTCGAATTCTACGAGTTCCGCCTGGTGCGGGAAGCCTTGAGGGAGCGCGAGGTGCTGTGGGCCAACGCGCCGCACATCATCTGGCCGATGCGCTTCGTGCTTCCCTATCAGAAAGGGCTGCGCCCGGCCTGGCTGCTGCGGCTCGGCCTGTTCCTCTACGACCATCTTGGCGGACGCAGGCTTTTGCCGCCGACCCGCACGCTCGACATGCGGCGGGACCCGGCTGGCAAGCCGCTGAAGAAGCTGTTCTCAAAGGCCTTCGAATATTCGGATTGCTGGGTGAACGACGCCCGCATGGTCGCCCTCGTCGCCCGCGACGCCGCCGATCGCGGCGCCGTCATCCGCACGCGCGTCAAGGTCACGGGTGCATGGCGGGAAAACGGCCTGTGGCGCCTCGCCATCCTCGATACATGTACGGGCCGCACGACGGAAGAGCATGCACGCCTGCTGGTCAACGCGGCCGGCCCCTGGGTCGACACGGTGCTGGCCGAAACGCTCGGGCGCAACAATGTCCACAATGTCCGCCTCGTCCAGGGCAGCCATATCGTCATCCCAAGGAAGTTCGAGGACCCGCGCGCCTATTTCTTCCAGAACAGGGACGGCCGCATCATCTTCGCCATTCCCTACGAGGAAGACTTTACGCTGATCGGCACCACCGACCGGGATTATGACGACGACCCCCATGAGGCGAAGATCAGCGAATCCGAAATCGACTATCTCTGCGCGGCGGCCAGCGAATATTTCGCCGAGCCCGTCAGGCGCGGCGACATCGTCTGGACCTATTCCGCCGTCCGCCCGCTTTTCGACGACGGCGCCTCCAAAGCACAGGAAGCGACGCGCGACTACGTCATCAAGGCGGACGCGCCGAAAGACGAGGCCCCGCTCGTCAACAGCTTCGGCGGCAAGATCACGACCTTCCGCAGACTGTCGGAGGAGGTTCTGGAGAAGATCGGCAAGCTTCTCGGCGAGCGCGGCAAACCCTGGACAGCACACGCGCCGCTTCCCGGCGGCGATTTCGCGCCAACCGGGTTCGATGCCGAAGTGTCGAAGCTCAAGTCGGACTATCCTTTCCTGGACCGCGTGCATGCACGACGCCTGATCAGGCTTTACGGCACAAGGGCGCGGAAAATTCTCGGCCTTGCCAAGTCGGACGCAGATCTCGGGCGCTGCTTCGGCGCGGATTTGTACGAGGCCGAGATACGGTATCTCATCCACGAAGAGTGGGCGCTGACAGCCGAGGACGTGCTGTGGCGGCGCACGAAGCGGGGACTGAGGCTTTCGGGGGACGAAGCCAGGGCGTTGGCCGATTTCATGCGTGACGAACAGGGCCGGAGGATGACCGCGGCGGCGGAATGAGGATTTGTCCGGAGGGGATAATGCTTGAACTGAAGAATGTCTCGAAGACCGTGGGCGGCGTGGCGCATATCGACAGCGTTTCGCTGACGCTGCGGCGCGGGACGTTGAACGTCCTGCTCGGGCCTACCCTTTCGGGAAAGACGAGCCTGATGCGCCTGATGGCCGGTCTCGACGCACCGAGTTCCGGCTCTGTCTGGTTCGACGGGACCGACGTTACCGGCGTGCCCGTGCGCAGGCGCAACGTCGCCATGGTCTACCAGCAGTTCATCAACTACCCGACGCTCACCGTCTACGAGAATATCGCCTCGCCGCTGCGCGTGGCCGGCGCGGATGCCGCCACGATCGATGCCGAAGTGAAGCGCGCCGCCCATCTCCTGCGCCTCGAGCCTTTCCTCGACCGCACGCCCCTCAACCTCTCCGGCGGCCAGCAGCAGCGCACGGCGCTCGCCCGCGCCATCGTCAAGAATGCCAGCCTCGTCCTGCTCGACGAGCCGCTGGCCAATCTCGATTACAAGCTGCGCGAGGAACTGCGCGAAGAGTTGCCGAAGATATTCGCCGAAGCCGGGACGATCTTCGCCTATGCCACGACCGAGCCGTCAGAGGCGCTTCTTCTGGGCGGCAACACGGCGACGCTCTCAGAGGGCCGCGTTACCCAGTTCGGCCCCACCATAGAGGTGTTCCGGCACCCGAACGACCTGATCACGGCGCAAACCTTCGCCGACCCGCCGCTCAACACGATCGTCCTGCGCAAGAGGGGCGGCCAGTTTCAGTTAGATGGTGGGGCGGACCTCCCGGTGCCCGCCTCCTCTTCGGGCATTGCCGATGGCAACTACACCATCGGTTTTCAGCCCCACCATCTTTCCCTAACCCCCCAGACGGCTGCCGCCGTGCCGCTCCGGGCAAAGGTGTCGGTGACCGAGATCACCGGGTCGGAGAGTTTCATCCATCTCGACTTCGCCGACGTGCGCTGGGTGATGCTGGCGCCGGGCATCCACAGCCTGCAACCGGACGACGCAATCAATATCTATATCGACCCGCATCATATGATGATCTTCGACGAAAGCGGCCGCGCCGTTTCCGCCGGCGAGCGGCTGGCGGCGTAGGAGGCGGGAATGGCACGCATCGACCTCGATCATATTCGCCAGTCCTATGTGGAGCACCCGCGCTCGCCGGATGATTACGCGCTGAAGGAAGTAAAGCATACCTTTGCCGACGGCGGCGCCTACGCGCTGCTCGGGCCGTCCGGCTGCGGCAAGACCACGCTGCTCAACATCATCTCCGGCCTGCTGCGCCCGACCGAGGGCCGTATCCTCTTCGACGGCCGCGATGTCAGCGCCCTGTCGACACAGGAGCGCAACATCGCGCAGGTATTCCAGTTCCCTGTCGTCTACGACACGATGACTGTCCGCGAGAACCTCGCCTTCCCGCTCAGGAACCGCGGCGTGCCGAAAGCCGAGATCGACCGCAAGGTCGCGGAGATCATCGACATGATCGACCTCGGCGACTGGGCCGACCGCAAGGCCCAGCGCCTGACCGCCGACCAGAAGCAGAAGATCTCGCTTGGTCGCGGCCTCGTGCGCTCCGACGTCAACGCCATCCTCTTCGACGAACCGCTCACCGTCATCGACCCGCACATGAAATGGATGCTGCGCTCGCAGTTGAAAGTGCTGCACAAGCGCTTCGGCCTCACCATGGTCTATGTCACGCACGACCAGACCGAGGCGCTGACCTTCGCCGACACGGTGGCTGTCATGTATGACGGCCAGATCGTCCAGATCGGCACGCCGGCGGAACTGTTCGAACGCCCGAGCCACACCTTCGTCGGTTATTTCATCGGATCGCCGGGCATGAACGTGCTGCCGGCAAAGGTGGAAGGCAATTTGGCGCGGATCGGCGAGCGCACCGTCCGCCTGCCTGGCAGGCCCGGCGGAAACGCGGCCGCCATCACCGAACTCGGCGTCCGGCCCGAACATGTGCGCGTCGGCCGCGAGGGCATGCCGGTCGCCATCGCCAAGGTCGAGGACATCGGCCGACACAGGATCGTGCACGCCGCGCTCGACGGCCATCAGATCGCGGCGATCGTGCCGGAAGAAGCGGAACTGCCGGCCGAGGCGCATATCAGCTTCGACCCGGCCGGCATCAACCTCTACGCCGATTCCTGGCGGGTGGAGATGGGGGCGTAGCCATGGACAAGACCTGGAACAACAAGGCCTGGTTCATGGTGCTGCCGGTACTGGTGCTGGTCGCCTTCTCGGCCGTGATCCCGCTGATGACGGTGGTCAATTATTCGCTGCAGGACACGTTCGGCAGCAATGTGTTCTTCTGGGCGGGAACCGAATGGTTCCAGCAGGTGCTGGGCTCGCCGCGCTTCTGGAACGCGATGGGCCGCAACCTGATCTTCTCCTTCATCATTCTCGCGATAGAGGTGCCGCTCGGCATCCTCATCGCCCTCAACATGCCGAGGCGCGGATGGGGCGTACCCGTCTGCCTCGTCCTCATGGCGCTGCCTCTCCTCATTCCGTGGAACGTGGTCGGCACGATCTGGCAGGTCTTCGGGCGCACCGATATCGGCCTGCTCGGCTATTATGTCGATCGGGCGGGCATCGACTACAATTATGTACGCGATCCCTACGACGCATGGGTGACGGTCATCCTGATGGATGTCTGGCACTGGACAAGCCTCGTGGTGCTGCTTTCCTATGCCGGCCTCGTCTCCATTCCGGATGCCTTCTACCAGGCCGCCAAGATCGACGGTGCCTCGCGCTGGGCGGTGTTCCGCTACATCCAGTTGCCGAAGATGAACCGCGTGCTTTTGATCGCCATCCTGCTGCGCTTCATGGACAGCTTCATGATCTATACCGAGCCTTTCGTCGTCACCGGCGGCGGACCCGGCAACTCGACGACGTTCCTTTCCATCGACCTCGTGAAGCTGGCGCTGGGCGAGTTCAATCTCGGGCAGGCCGCCGCGATGTCGCTCGTCTATTTCCTCATCATCCTGCTGCTTTCATGGATTTTCTACACCGTCATGACCAATCGCGAGGCGGGGAACTGAGATGGCCGAGGCGAAAGACAGTGTCATGCGCGGCGCCGATGTGACCGGCGGCGGGCCCCGTGCGGCCGCCGACGACATCATCGCGCGGCGCATGCGCCGACGCGGCGAGGAATCGCGCTGGTGGTGGCTGGTGCCGACGCTCTATATCGTCTTCCTGCTCCTGCCGATCTATTGGCTCGTCAATATGAGCTTCAAGACGAACCACGAGATCGTCACCTCGCTGACGCTCTATCCGCACGAGCCGACGTTGCGCAATTACGCGATCATCTTCACCGACCGCTCCTGGTATTCCGGCTACATCAACTCGATCAGCTACGTTCTCATCAACATGGTGATCTCGGTTTCCGCGGCACTGCCGGCCGCCTATGCCTTCTCGCGCTTCCGTTTCCTCGGCGACAAGCATCTGTTCTTCTGGCTTCTGACCAACCGCATGGCGCCGCCGGCGGTGTTCGCGCTGCCCTTCTTCCAGCTCTACTCGGCCTTCGGATTGATCGACACCTATTGGGCGGTGGCGCTGGCGCACTGCCTCTTCAACGTGCCGCTGGCCGTGTGGATCCTCGAGGGCTTCATGTCGGGCGTGCCCAAGGAGATCGACGAGACCGCCTATATCGACGGCTATTCCTTCCCGCGCTTCTTCTTCAAGATATTCATGCCGCTGATCGCGAGCGGCATCGGGGTCGCCTGCTTCTTCTGCTTCATGTTCTCCTGGGTCGAACTCCTGATCGCCCGCACGCTGACGACCACCGACGCCAAGCCGATCGCCGCGGTGATGACCCGCACGGTCTCGGCATCCGGCATGGACTGGGGCCTGCTCGCCGCCGCCGGCGTGCTGACGCTGATCCCCGGCGCGCTCGTCATCTGGTTTGTGCGGAACTACATCGCCAAGGGCTTCGCCCTGGGAAGGGTATGACAATGAACCTCAATCTCTCCTGGATGGCATGGACATGGCCTACGGCGATTTTCTTCATCGTCATCACGCTCCTGCTCATCGGCATGGGCGCTTGGGAATATATCTCGCCGGGCGGCAATCCGCGCATCGGCATCCTGCGCTTCGAGACGACGCGCGGCGACCGGCTGTTCGTCTCGCTGCTCGGCGCCGCTTTCATAACTCTCGCATGGCTCGGCCTGATAGGGCCGAGCCTGTGGTGGGCTCTCGCCCTGTCGGTGGTCTACGCGATCGGCGTATTCCGCCTCGTCTAGGGAGGGAAACTGTTGGAACGGCCGCATGCCGGCGACCGCTCCAAATCGAAATCGAACCTTTTTGAAAGGGAGGACACGAAATGCGACGGCACTTACTAGCATCGACAACAGCTCTTGTCGTGATCATGATCACTGGCAATGCCTGGGCCGGAATGGACGAGGCCAAGCAGTTCCTGGACCAGGAGATCGGCGACGTTTCCACGCTTTCCCGCGCCGATCAGGAAAAGGAAATGCAGTGGTTCGTGGACGCCGCCAAGCCCTTCCAGGGCATGGAGATCAAGGTCGTCTCCGAATCGCTGACGACCCATGCCTATGAATCAAAGACACTGGCTCCGTGGTTCACCAAGATCACCGGCATCAAGGTCGTCCATGACGTCATCCAGGAGGGCGACGTCGTCGAGAAGATCCAGACCCAGATGCAGACCGGGCAGAATCTCTATGACGGCTGGGTCAACGATTCCGATCTGATCGGCACGCATTGGCGCTACAAGCAGGTGCGCAACCTGACCGACTGGATGGCCGGCGAAGGCAAGGACGTCACCAATCCGATGCTCGACCTCAAGGACTTCATCGGCACGTCCTTCACCACGGCTCCCGACGGCAAGCTCTACCAGTTGCCGGACCAGCAATTCGCCAACCTCTACTGGTTCCGCTACGACTGGTTCAACGACCCGAAGAACAAGGCCGACTTCAAGGCCAAATACGGCTACGACCTGGGCGTTCCGGTCAACTGGTCGGCCTATGAGGACATCGCCCAGTTCTTCACCGGCCGCGAGGAAGACGGCAAGAAGGTCTACGGCCATATGGACTATGGCAAGAAGGACCCATCGCTCGGCTGGCGCTTCACCGACGCCTGGCTCTCCATGGCCGGCAACGGCGACAAGGGCCTGCCGAACGGCAAGCCGGTCGACGAATGGGGCATCCGGGTCGACGATCACGACCGTCCGACAGGCTCCTGCGTGGCGCGCGGCGGCGATACGAACGGACCGGCGGCGGTTTATTCCATCCGCAAATATCTGGAATGGCTGAAGGCCTATGCCCCGCCGGAAGCAGCGGGCATGACCTTCTCCGAATCCGGCCCGGTCCCGTCCCAGGGCAACATCGCCCAGCAGATCTTCTGGTACACCGCCTTCACCGCCGACATGGCCAAGCCCGGCCTGCCCGTCGTGAACGAGGACGGCACGCCGAAATGGCGCGTCGCGCCGTCGCCGCACGGCTCCTACTGGCAGAAGGGAATGAAGCTCGGCTATCAGGACGTCGGCTCGTGGACGCTCCTGAAATCGACGCCGACCGACCGCGCCAAGGCCGCATGGCTCTACGCGCAGTTCGTCACGTCCAAGACGGTGGACGTCAAGAAGAGCCAGATCGGCCTGACCTTCATCCGCGACTCCACCATCCACGACAAGAGCTTCACCGAGCGCGCGCCGAAGCTCGGCGGCCTGATCGAGTTCTACCGCTCGCCGGCGCGCGTGCAGTGGACCCCGACCGGCACCAATGTCCCCGATTATCCGAAGCTGGCGCAGCTCTGGTGGCAGAATATCGGTGACGCGGCCTCCGGCGCCAAGACGCCGCAGGAAGCGATGGACGCCCTTTGCGCGGCACAGGAAAGCGTCATGGCCCGGCTCGAGAAGGCCGGCGTTCAGGGTGACATCGGGCCGAAGCTCAACGAAGAGCACGATCTGGCGTACTGGAACAACTACGCCAAGGAGCATGGCACGCTGGCCCCACAGCTCAAGCTCGCCAACGAGAAGGAAAAGCCGGAAACGATCGGCTATGACGAGCTGGTGAAAAGCTGGAACGAATAGCCGGCTTATTATCGGTCAAAAAAGCGGGGAGGCGGTCATCCGCCTCCCCTTTTTGTTATACTGAATTGTTGGACGGCCTGCCGGCAGGCCGGAGCCCTGAAAAACTCAGAGATCGAGCACCAGCCGCTCAGGATCTTCCAGGCTCTCCTTGACGCGCACGAGGAAAGTCACGGCCTCCTTGCCGTCGACGATACGGTGGTCGTAGGAGAGCGCCAGATACATCATCGGCCGGACGACGACCTGCCCGCCGATGGCCATCGGCCTTTCCTGGATCTTGTGCATGCCGAGGATACCGGATTGCGGCGCGTTCAGGATCGGCGTCGACATCAAGGAGCCATAGACGCCGCCGTTCGAGATGGTGAAGGTGCCGCCCTGCATGTCGGCGACCGACAGCTTGCCGTCGCGCGCAGCCGCACCCAGCCGACCGATCTCCTTCTCGATCTCGGCGATCCCCATCCGGTCGGCATCGCGCACCACCGGCACGACGAGGCCGCGGTCGGTGCCGACCGCCACGCCGATATGGCAATAGTTCTTGTAGATGATGTCGGTGCCGTCGATCTCGGCGTTGACGTTGGGGATTTCCTTCAGCGCATGGGTGATCGCTTTTGTGAAGAAGCCCATGAAGCCGAGCTTCACCCCGTGCTTCTTCTCGAAGACATCCTTGTATTTGGTGCGCAAAGCCATGACCGCGCTCATGTCGACCTCGTTGAAGGTCGTCAGCATGGCGGCGACGCTTTGCGCCTCCTTAAGCCGCCGCGCGATGGTCTGGCGAAGCTTGGTCATGCGCACGCGTTCTTCACGGGCCTGATTGTCGGCGGTTGACGGCGCGCGCGCTTCACGCGGCGGCTCGGCCGGTTGCGAGGCCGCGCCCTTCGACAGAGCCTCCAGCACATCCGCTTTCAGGATCTGGCCGCGCTTGCCCGAGCCCTCGACCTGTCCGGCGGACACGTTCTTCTCCGCCATCAGCTTGGCCGCGGAAGGAGCGGGCGGCATGGCGCGTTCCTCGACCGGCTCCTGGCCGGCGATCCTGGCCGTCTTCGCAGCCGCTTCACCCGTCGAACCGGCGGCCGAGGCACCGGCCGCTTGAGACACTGCCTGCGGCTTTTCTCCAGCGGGCTTCTCATCGACGGCCTTGGCCGGCTCGGCCTTCTTGGCCGGCGCGGTCTTGCCGCTCCCCGCCTGGATGGAACCGAGCAGCGCGCCGACCTCGACCGTCTCGCCTTCCTTGACCGCGATTTCCGCGAGCGTCCCGGCGGAAGGCGCCGGCACCTCGATCGTCACCTTGTCGGTTTCGAGCTCGACCAGCGGCTCGTCCATTGCGATCGTGTCGCCCGCCGCCTTGAACCATTTGCCGATGGTGGCCTCCGTAACGGACTCGCCGAGGGCTGGAACGCGGATTTCAGTGGCCATTGAGGTTTCCCCGTTGCCTTGGGTTGTTTGATCAGCCGAGCGCGTCTTCGAGGAATGCCTCAAGCTGCGCGCGATGTTTGGACATCAGGCCGGTCGCGGGCGATGCCGCCGCCGGGCGGCCGGTATAGCGCACGCGCTGATGCTTGGCGTCGATATGGGCGAGCACCCATTCGAGATAGGGATCGATGAAGGACCAGGCGCCCATGTTCTTCGGCTCCTCCTGGCACCAGACCATCTCCGCGTTGCGGAAGCGCGACAATTCGTTGATGAGCGCCTTCGCCGGGAACGGATAGAGCTGTTCGACACGCAAGAGGTAGATGTCGTTGATGCCGCGCTTCTCCCGCTCCTCGTAGAGGTCGTAATAGACCTTGCCCGAGCACAGGACCACGCGACGGATCTTGGAATCCTTGACCAGCTTGATCGGCTCGTTGCCGAGATATTGCGCGTCGTCCCACAAAAGCCGGTGGAAGGAGCTTTCGCCCGACATTTCGGCAAGCGTCGATATCGCTTTCTTGTGCCGAAGCAGCGATTTCGGCGTCATCAGGATGAGCGGCTTGCGAAAATCGCGCTTCAATTGCCGGCGCAGGATGTGGAAATAGTTCGCCGGCGTGGTGCAATTGGCGACCTGCATGTTGTCTTCGGCGCAAAGCTGGAGAAAGCGCTCCAGCCTCGCCGAGGAATGCTCCGGCCCCTGCCCTTCATAGCCATGCGGCAAGAGGCAGACCAGACCCGACATCCTCAGCCACTTGCGCTCGCCCGACGAGATGAACTGGTCGAAAAGGACCTGTGCTCCGTTGGCGAAATCGCCGAACTGCGCCTCCCAGAGCGTCAGCGCGCGCGGTTCGGCAAGGGAGAACCCGTATTCGAAGCCGAGCACCGCCTCTTCCGAAAGCATGGAGTTGACGACCTCGAAATTCGCCTGCGCGGGCGAGAGGTTGTTGAGGGGGATGTAACGGGCCTCGTCCTTCTGGTCGTAGAGCACCGAATGACGCTGCGAAAAGGTGCCGCGCTCGGAATCCTGTCCGGAAAGGCGGATCGGGTTCCCTTCCATCAGGATCGACCCGAACGCCAGCGCCTCACCCGTCGACCAGTCGATGCCTTCGCCCGTCTCGATCATCTTGGCGCGGTGCTCAAGGAACCGCATGATCGTCCTGTGCGCCTCGAAATCCTTGGGAATTTCGGTCAGCTTGCGGCCGACCTCCTTCAATGTCTTGGCCGGCACGGCGGTCTTGCCGCGCCGCTGCTCGTCCTCGTTGTCGGCCTTCCTGAGACCCGTCCATGCGCCGTCGAGCCAGTCGGCCTTGTTGGGCATATAGGACTGGCCCGTTTCCCACTCGTCATCGAGGAGCGCGCGCCATCCGGCCTTCATCCGGTCGAATTCTTCCTGGGAGATGAGCTGTTCGGCGATCAGCTTCTCACCGTAGAGTTGCAGCGTCGTCTTGTGCGTCCGGATCTCGCGATACATCAGCGGCTGGGTGAAGGACGGCTCGTCGCCCTCATTGTGGCCGTAGCGGCGGTAGCAGAACATGTCGACCACGACCGGCTTGTGGAAGATCATGCGGAACTCGATCGCCACCTTGGCCGCATAGACGACGGCCTCCGGATCGTCGCCGTTGACGTGGAATATCGGCGCCTCGATCATCTTGGCCACGTCGGACGGGTAGGGCGAGGAACGCGAGAAGCGCGGATCGGTAGTGAAGCCGATCTGGTTATTGATGATGAAGTGCAGCGTGCCCGCCACGCGGTGCCCGCGCAGGCCGGAAAGGCCGAGCACCTCCGCCACCACACCCTGGCCGGCGAAGGCTGCGTCGCCATGGAGCAGCAGAGGCAACACCTTTGCCCGCTCCTCCAGCGGCACCATCTCCTCGCGCTTGCGCCCGAAGATGATATCCTGCTTGGCGCGTGCCTTGCCCATCACTACCGGATTGACGATCTCCAGATGCGAGGGGTTGGCGGTCAGCGACATGTGCACCTTGTTGCCGTCGAACTCGCGGTCCGAGGAGGTGCCCAGATGGTACTTCACGTCGCCGGAGCCTTCG
Source organism: Hyphomicrobiales bacterium (assembly GCA_030456445.1). GTDB lineage: Bacteria > Pseudomonadota > Alphaproteobacteria > Rhizobiales > Rhizobiaceae > Mesorhizobium_L. The sequence continues at coordinate 1,080 of JAKDNM010000098.1, read as the reverse complement.
ACGTCGTCGGGCGTGAAAGAGCCGCCCTTGAATTCGTGGAAGATCGCGCGATGCGGCTTGCCCATGACCTGGGAAAGAATGTTCAGCCGGCCGCGATGCGCCATGCCGAGCACGATTTCCTTCATGCCCATGGCGCCGCCGCGCTTGACGATCTGCTCCAGCGCCGGAACCAGCGATTCGCCGCCGTCGAGACCGAAGCGCTTGGTGCCCTTGTACTTCACGTCGAGAAACTGCTCGAAGCCTTCTGCCTCGACCAGCTTCTGCAGGATCGCCTTCTTGCCCTCCGCCGTGAAGGCAATGCCCTTGTCCGGCCCCTCGATGCGTTCCTGTATCCAGGCCTTCTCCTCGGGGTTGGAGATGTGCATGAACTCCACGCCGAGCGTCGAGCAATAGGTTCGCTGGAGAATGTCCAGCATCTCGCGGATGGTGGCGAATTCGAGCCCGAGCACATTGTCGATGAAGATCGGCCGGTCGTAATCGGCCTCGGTGAAGCCGTAATTTTCCGGCGACAGCTCGTTATAGTCCTCCAGCGGCTTGGCGATGCCGAGCGGATCGAGGTTGGCGTGCAGATGGCCGCGCATCCGGTAGGCACGGATCATCATGATCGCATGGACCGAATCGCGCGTCTGCTGGTGGATTTCGGTTTCGCCGAGTTCCGCGCCGAATTCGGCCGCCTTTCCCTTTACCTTGCGCCCGATATGCTTTTCGACCAGCGCCCAGTTGCCGTCGAGCGCAGAGACGAGTTCGCCATTGGCGACGATCGGCCAGCCGGGCTTCTTCCACGACGCGCCCTTGGCGTTGCGGATGACGTCGTCGGGCTCGTCCTTGAGGGAAGCAAAGAATTCCCGCCATTCGGCATTGACCGAATTCGGGTCCTGCTCGTACTGGGCCTGAAGTTCCTCGACATAGCTGGCATTGCCGCCATAGAGGAAGGAGGTAAGCGAAAACTGGTCGTTTGCCTGGTCTTGTCGTCGCATCGTCTTTCGGAGCGCCGCTCCGTCTCCTGATTGGGCAATCGGTCTTCGGCAGTCGGCAATCGAAAGAATTTAAACCCGACTGCCTATTTGCCGACTGCCTATT
>JAKDNM010000097.1 GCA_030456445.1 Hyphomicrobiales bacterium | reverse complement strand
GCTCTTTCAGGAGGAAGTGGGCGTTCCCGCTTCGGCCGCCGACGCGCTCTGGCTGTCGCGCGACCTCGCCCGCCTGATCGACGAGATGGAGACGGCCGGCGCCGACTGGACCCGGCTTGCCGGCCTGGTCGACAGCGACCTTGCCAATTGGTGGCAGCTCACGCTGGATTTCCTGGCGATCGTCACGGAGTATTGGCCGAAAGCGCTGGCCGAGCGGCAGCGCTCCAATCCGGCCGCGCACCGCAACGCCATGATCCGCGCCGAGGCCGAGCGGCTGAAGCGCGGTGGCGGCCGGGGGCCGGTCATCGCGGCGGGATCGACCGGTTCCATTCCCGCCACCGCCGAATTGCTCGCCACCATCGCGCGGCTCCCTGCCGGGGCGGTGGTGCTGCCGGGGCTCGACAAGCGGCTTGACGAGGAAGCGTGGGCGTTGCTGGGCGAACCTTCCGCTTCTCCGTCCATCTATGGCCATCCGCAATTCGGCCTGAAACGGCTGATCGGGGCGATCGGCGTCGGGCGCGACGAGATTCCCGAAATCGGCGTGCCCGGATTGCCACTCGCCGCCCGCGCTGCCGTACTCTCCGAAGCGTTTAGGCCGGCTGAATCGACGGAAGCCTGGGCGGCCAACCGCGCCGTGGTCGAACAGGCCACCGAAGCCGGCGCGCTCGCGGAGGTGACGCTGATCGAGGCGCCGAACGAGCGCGACGAGGCGCTGGCGATCGCCTACGTCCTTCGGGCTGCCGTGGCCGAGCCGGAACATCGCGCCGCGCTCGTTACGACGGACCGGTCGCTTGCCCGCCGCGTCGCTTCCGAACTGTTGCGCTTCGATATTACCGCCGACGATTCTGCCGGCCGGCCCCTCCACCAGACCCCGCCGGCGATCCTGCTGTCGCTGATGGCCGAGGCGATCATGCGGCCGGGCGATCCGGTCGCGATCCTCTCGTTCCTGAAGCAGCCACTTCTCCTTCTCGGCATGGATCGGGCAATCGTGCGCCGGACGGTGGAAACAATCGAACTGGTCGCGCTGCGCGGCGGGACGGGCCGCCCGGATGTCGTCAGGCTGGCCGACGAGTTTGAAGAGCGTCTTGCCCGGCTTTCCGGCGACCGGCATACACCCGCATGGTTCAGCCGCATCCGCGCGGCCGAGATTGAGGAAGCGCGGCGTGTGCTGGCTGTGCTCGATGCCGGGCTTCTGCCACTTGCCGCGTTGCGTGGGAACGACATGCTGACCGTCGAGCAGGTGGCGCGAGCCACCATCGAGGCGCTGGAAGCGATAGGCCGCGATGCGTCGGGCGGGCTTGGCATGCTCTATCACGGCGAGGCCGGCGAGCGGCTTGCCGACCGTCTGCGTGAGCTTGCCGCCGCAACCTCGCCGCTCACCTTCGGCTCGCGCGAATGGCCCGACATCCTCGCAGCCCTTCTCGCCGGCCAGATGGTGAAGCCGCGTCAGGGCACAGACCGGGCCGTGGCGATCTGGGGCGCGCTCGAAGGCCGGCTGCAAAGCGTCGATACGCTGGTCTGCGGCGGACTGAACGAGGGAAGCTGGCCTGGTCGCGCCGATCCGGACGGCTTCATGTCGCGCGTCATGAAGACCGGCATCGACCTCGATCCGCCCGAACGCCGCATCGGCCAGGCCGCGCATGATTTCATGATGGCGGCCGGCGCGCCGAAGCTCGTTCTGACGCGCGCCGCGCGGGCCGGCGATGCGCCGTCCGTCCCGTCGCGCTGGCTCCAGCGCCTGACTGCCTGCGTCGGCGAGGAGCAGGCGAAAGCGATGCGCGCACGCGGCAGGGAACTTCTGGCGGCGGCCCGGCATCATGCCGGCGACGACCCGGAAAATATGCCTTTCGCGCCTCGCCCGAAGCCGGCGCCGCCGCTTGCCGCGCGGCCGCCGCACTTCTCCGTCACCGAGATCGAGACGCTGCGCCGCGACCCTTACGCCATCTATGCGCGGAAGATATTGAAGCTCGATCCGCTCGATCCGCTGCTGCGCGACCCGAGCGCCGCCGAGCGCGGTTCCCTCTTCCATGAGATATTGCATCGCTTCACCGCGTCGGGCGAAAGCGCCGCTGCGCCAGACGCGCCGGACGATGCACTCGACAAATTGCTCGCAATCGCCCGCCAGAGCTTCGACGAGGAGGCGCTGCCGGCCGATGTCGATGCCGTCTGGTGGCCGCGCTTCAGGATGATGGCGCCGCGCCTGATCGTATGGGAGGCCAGCTATCGCTCCGACGCGACGCGGCGTTTGTCGGAAGCCATCGCTTCGCGCGTCGAAATCGGCGCGACGGGCGTCACGCTTTCCGGCCGTGCCGACCGTATCGATGTCAAGCGGGAAAGCCTAGCCGACATCCTCGACTACAAGACCGGTTCCTCGCCCTCCAAAGTGCAGGCGCACACGCTGGTCGCGCCGCAACTTGCGCTGGAAGGCGCGCTTATGATGCGCGGCGCCTTTGGCGATCTGGGGCCGCTTGAACCAGCCGATCTCGCCTATGTCCGGCTGAGGGCGAACGGCGACGTGGACGAAGAGTCGATCCTGAGCGCCAGGGTGAACGGGGTTCAGAGCGACAAGCGTGGCCGCGACCTTTCCGGGGAGGCGTGGCAAAGGCTGGAGCGCCTGCTTTTCTTTTATCGCAACGAGGCGAACGGTTATCTGTCGCGCGCGCTCCCCTTCCGCGAAGGCGACACGAGCGGCGCGTACGACCATCTGGCGCGGGTGCAGGAATGGTCCGCAGCCGGCGAGGAAGGCGAAGGCGGGGAGGGCGGCGAATGAAGCGTCCGCTCGTCATCCCGCCTGATACGCTTAAATGGCAGGCGGTCGCCTCCGATCCGGAGAATTCCGCCTGGGTCTCGGCCCATGCCGGTTCCGGCAAGACGCATGTGCTTGCGCAACGCGTCATCCGCCTCCTGCTCGACGGCGCCGAGCCGGGCAAGATCCTCTGCCTGACCTACACCAAGGCCGCCGCCGCCAACATGTCGAACCGCGTCTTCGCCGAGCTTGGCGCGTGGACAGCCCTCGGCGACCAGGAACTGGCAAGCGCCATTCTGAAGGTCGAGGGCCGAATGCCAGACCGCCTCCGCCTTGTCCGCGCCCGCCGGCTCTTTGCCGCCGCGCTGGAAACGCCAGGCGGGCTGAAGATTCAGACGATCCACGCTTTCTGCGAGGCGATCCTGCACCGCTTCCCGCTCGAAGCGAACATCGCCGGCCATTTCGAGATGCTGGATTCGCAGATGGAATCGGCGCTGGTCGCCGAGGCGCGGCGCGATCTTCTCGCCGGCATCGCGTCCGATGCCGAAAGCGAACTCGCCGGCGCCTTTGAGACAGTCCTGTCGATCGGCGGCGAAAGCGGGCTCGACGCGCTTTTGCGCGAGATCGTCGCGCGCCGGGACGATCTGCGCGCCTTCATCGACGAAATCGGCTGCGGCCGCTCCGATGCGCTCTTCGCGGAATTCGGCTTCCAGCCGGAAAACACGCCCGAAAATCTTGCCGAAGCGGTGTGGCCCGATGCCTATTTCAACGAGGCGCTGGCACGGTCCCTCGAAGGCCGCGCTTCTGCGGCCGGCAAGACGACGGCGGCGAATTTCGCCGCTGAACTGAAGGCGCTCTGCGTGGAAGCCGACCCGCAGGCCCGCCTTGGCAAGCTCTGCCGCTCTTTCCTCACCAAGGACGGGCCGGGGCTGAAGCCGAAGAGCACGAGAAACATCATGGCGAAGGGCGTGGCCGAGTATTTCCCCGGCTTCGCGGACGAATTTGCGCGTTTCGCCGGGTCGCTCCTCGACCTCTCCGACCGTGTGGCGCTTTTGAGAATGCTCGAAGCCACGCGCGCCGCGCTCGTTATCGCCGATGTGCTGATCGGCCGCTACGAGCGTTTGAAAGCGGCGCGCGGCTTCCTCGATTTCAACGATCTGATCCGCCGCACCGTGCATCTTCTGGCGCGCAGCGATGTCGGGCCCTGGGTGCAATACAAGCTGGATCGCGGCATCGACCATATCCTGATCGACGAGGCGCAGGACACGAGCCCCGAGCAATGGCAGGTCGTGCGGAAGATGGCGGCGGAATTTTTCGCCGGCTTGAGCGCCCGCGACAATGTCCGCCGCACCATCTTCGCCGTCGGCGACGAGAAGCAGTCGATCTATTCCTTTCAGGGCGCCGACCCGGAAGCCTTTGCCCTCAACGGCTACGAATTCCGCCGGCAGGTGCTCGACGGCGAAGGCCGTTTCGAGAAGGTTCAGTTACAGCGCTCCTTCCGTTCGACCGAGGACGTGCTTGTGGCGGTCGATCGCGTCTTCGCTTCCGTCGAGGCTCGCAAGGGTTTGACGCAGGACGAAGAAGACATCATCCACACCACGATCCGCGCCGGCGAGCCGGGTTATGTCGAGATCTGGCCGCTGATCGAGCCGACCGAGGTGACCGAGCCGGACGACTGGGCCGAGGCGATCGACCATGCCTCCGCTCCGTCGGTCAGGCTTGCCGAGCAGGTCGCCGCGACCGTGCGCCAGTGGATCGACGCGGGCGAGACGATCGAAGGCAAGGGCAGGCGGCTGACGCCCGGCGACGTGCTGGTGCTGGTGCGCAAGCGCGACCGTTTCGTCAACGCGCTCTCGCGCGCCCTGAAGGAGAAGGGGATAGCCGTTGCGGGCGCCGACCGGCTGAGCCTGCCCGGCCATATCGCGGTGCAGGACCTGGTCGCGCTCGGTCGCGTCGCGTTGCAGCCGGGCGACGACCTTTCGCTCGCAGCGCTCCTGAAAAGCCCGGTCTTCGGCCTGACGGAGGAAGAACTGTTCGCGCTGGCGTGGAACCGGGGCGAGCGCTCTTTGCTCTCGGTGCTGCGCGCGCGCGCCGAGGGCGACGAGAAACTGGCGACAGTGGTCGAAAAACTCGATCTCTGGCGCAACGAGGCCGCCTTCAAGCCGGTTTTCGAGTTCTATGCCGGCGTGCTCGCGCGTGACGGCATCCGCTCGGCGATGATCGCCAGGCTAGGCCCGGCGGCGGGCGAAATCCTCGACGAATTCCTGTCCTTTTGCCTCGCGGTCGAGCGCACCGGCCTGCCGGGACTGGAATCCTTCCTCGCCACGCTGGAAAGCGCCGGTCCCGACATCAAGCGCGAGATGGATCAGGTGCGCGATGAGGTGCGCATCATGACCGTGCATTCGGCCAAGGGGCTGGAGGCGCCGGTCGTCTTTCTCGTCGATGGCGGCAGCCGGCCCTTTTCGGACTCCCATCTGCCGCGCCTCATTCCCTATGTTCCGCAAAACGGCGGTTGGGAGGGCAAGGGCTTTCTGTGGCGGGCATCATCGGACCTCGGCAACCGCGCTTCGCGCGCTATCAACGCGGGGCTGGCCGAAAAAGCCGAGGAGGAATACCGCCGGCTGCTCTATGTCGGCATGACGCGGGCGGAGGACCGGCTGATTGTCTGCGGCTATCGCGGCAAGCGCGACCCGCATCCGGGTATCTGGCACAATCTGGTGAATGTCGCGCTTGCCGGTGCGCCGGAAAGCAGCATCCGCCGCCATTCCGCCGCCGATACGGACGTGATCCGCTATCAGGCGAGCGGCGCGAGGATCGCTGCGACAGAATCGACATCTGAGCCGGAGCATAGGCCTTCGCCACCAATATTCGAGCAACTGCGGCCTTTGCCGAAAGACTTCGGCGAAGAGCTTCCGCGACCGCTTTCTCCTTCCGGAGCGTCGCTCTTGATCGGCGAGACGGACGGGCCGGAACCGCCGGCTACCGTGGCTTCCGCTCTGGACAAGGATGCTGTGCCCTCCTTCGCCATCGAACGCGGCCTTGCCATGCACAGGCTGCTCCAGACCCTGCCGGATTTGCCGGAGGCCGGGCGCGAGGCAGCTGCGCGCCGCTATCTGGCAAGGATCGGCGCGGGCTGGCGAGAGGAAGACCGCGCCCGCGCCTGGGCTTCGGTCGCATCCATCCTGGGCGACGCTCGCTTCGCGCCGATCTTCTCGCACGGCTCGCGCGCGGAGGTATCGGTCATGGGGACGCTCGACATACGCGGCCGCCCCCGCGCCATTTCGGGCAAGATCGACCGGCTCGCAATATCGGAGAGGGAAGTGCTCCTGGTCGACTACAAGACCGATCGTCAGCCGCCTGCTCAAGCGTCCGACGTGCCGGAAGCCTATCTCTTGCAGCTATCGCTCTATCGGGCGCTGCTCCAGCCGATCTATCCGGGGCGTCCGGTGGCGGCGGCGCTGCTTTTCACCGAGGCGCCGCGCCTTGTGCCTCTGCCGGTCGACGCGATGGATGCCGCCCTTGCCCGACTCACGCGAGCGTGACAAAAGACCGCTTGAACGCGCCTCCCGCCGCACCCACATTGCTGGCGACAACTTCAAAGGAATTTGAAATGGCTACCCAAAAGGTCGACAAGGACAATTTCCAGGCGGACGTGCTCCAGGCATCCGGACCGGTCGTCGTGGATTTCTGGGCGGAGTGGTGCGGCCCGTGCAAGATGATCGCCCCGTCGCTGGAAGAAATCGCCACCGAACTCGACGGCAAGGTGAAGATCGCCAAGCTCAATATCGACGAGAACCCGGAGCTTGCCGCGCAGTTCGGCGTGCGCTCCATCCCGACGCTGATGATCTTCAAGGGCGGCGAAGTCGCCGACATGAAGGTTGGCGCGCTTCCCAAGACCGCGCTTTCCTCCTGGATCGGCGGCGCCGTCAACTGATTTTCCAATTGTTCGCCTGTCAAGGCCCGGCCTGGTTGCCGGGCCTTTGTTTTGCCGGCCGCTTCCCGTGCGATCAGGTCGGCGGCGTGCCGTTGGCGGCGAGCACCTCGCCGGCGAGATAGAGCGAGCCGCTGATGAGGATGCGCGGCGGCGTTTCCTTGGCGTCCCACGTGTCGCGAAGCAGCTTGAGCGCATTCTCGACCGACGCGATGGGCTCGGCCGAAAGCCCGGCCTCGGCCGCCCGGATCGCCAGTTCCTCCGCCGGGACCCCGGCCTCGCTCATCTTGACTGGAACCGTGAACACGTGCCGCGCCATGCCCTCGAAGGCGCGGAAATAGCCGGTCTGGTCCTTGGTGTTGATCATGCCCGTTATGAGAAAGAGCGGCCGCGCCAACCGCTCCTCCTGCGCCGCCATTGCCTCGGCGATGACCGTGCCGGCGCCGGGATTATGGCCGCCGTCGAGCCAGAGTTCCGCCCCGTCGGGCGCGAGTTCGGCGAGCCGCCCGGTGGCAAGCCTCTGGAGCCGCCCCGGCCATTCCACCGCTCCCATGGCGAAGGCCGCCGCCTCGGGCGGAACGTTGAAGCCGGCCGCCCTGACGGCCGCGACCGCCGCCGCCGCATTCGCCAGTTGGTGCCTTCCCGGCAGCCTCGGCAGCGGCAGGTCGAGCAGGCCCGTTTCGTCCTGAAAGACCAGGCCTCCGTTCTCCTCGAAGGCGAGGAAATCCTGACCGTAAATATGGAGCGGGCAGCCGAGCCGCTCCGCCGTCTCGACCAGCACGGTGCGCGCGGCATCCGATTCCTGCGCGCCGACCACCACCGGCACACCATCCTTGATGATGCCGGCCTTCTCCGCAGCGATCAGTTCGACGCGGTCGCCGAGATAGGCCTGGTGGTCGAGCGAGATCGGCATGATAACGGAGACGGCCGGATGCCGAATGACGTTGGTGGCGTCGAACCGTCCGCCAAGCCCGACCTCGATGACGGCCACGTCGGCCGGGTACTCCGAAAAGAGCACGAACATCACCGCCGTCAAGATCTCGAAGACGGTGATCGTTTCGCCGTCATTGGCTTGCGCCACACGCAGGATGGCGTCGGCGAAGATATCGTCGGCGACGAAGCGCCCGCCGCCCGTCGCCGCCATCCGGTAGCGCTCGCACCAGTGGACGAGATGCGGAGAGGTGTGGACATGCACCCGGTAGCCCGCCGCCTCCAGAAGCGCGCGCGAGAAGGCGGCGGCCGACCCCTTGCCGTTGGTCCCGGCGATGTGGATCACCGGCGGCATCCTGTCTTGCGGATTGCCCAGCCTTTCGAGCAATCGGCCGATGCGGCCCAGCGAAAGGTCGAAGCCTTTCGGGTGCAGCGTCATCAGCCGCTCGATTTCGAGATCGGCGGTTCGGATCGCCATTGTGCTGTCGTTCCTGAAAATCGGCGAAAGAGGCTGGAGCGTCTAAGCCTGCGCTCCAGCCTGCGTTTCGGGCTGCGGCGCCGGAACCGGCGTTTCTTCCGTCACTTCCGGAATATCCGTTGCCTCGCTCTCCGGCAGCTTCAGCATCATCTTTAGAAGACGAGCGATGGTAGGCTTCAATTCCAGGCGCGGCACGATCATGTCGACCATGCCGTGCTTCATCAGATATTCGGAGCGCTGGAAGCCTTCCGGCAGTTTTTCACGCAGCGTCTGCTCGATGACGCGCGGGCCGGCGAAGCCGATCAGCGCGCCCGGCTCGGCGATATGGATGTCGCCCAGCATCGCATAGGAGGCGGTGACGCCGCCGGTCGTCGGGTTGGTCAGCACCACGATATAAGGCAGTCCGGCCTCCTTCAGCCGGTCTACCGCGACCGTCGTGCGTGGAAGCTGCATGAGGGAGAGCGTGCCCTCCTGCATGCGGGCGCCGCCTGAGGCCGCAAACAGCACCAGTGGCCGCTCGCGCGCCACCGCCGTTTCGAAAGCCTTGACGATCGCCTCGCCGGCGGCCATGCCGAGCGAGCCGCCCATGAAGGCGAAATCCTGGACGGTCGCCACGATCGGCAGCCCTTCGACCGCGCCGAGCGCGGTCAGGATCGCGTCGTCCATACCGGTCTTGGCGCGGGCTTCCTTCAGCCGGTCGACATAGCGCTTCTCGTCGCGGAATTTCAGCGGGTCGAGTGTGGCTTTCGGATTGTCGATGGCCTCGAACTGGCCCTCATCGAAGAAATATCTGAGACGGTCGCGCGCCGAGATGCGCATGTGGTGGCCGGAGCCTGGAATGACGTACTGGTTTTCCTCCAGTTCCTTGTGGAAGATCATCTCGCCGGTCTCGGGATCCTTGATCCAGAGATTTTCCGGCATGTCGCGCCGGCCGAGCATCGAGTTCAGCTTCGGGCGGACGTAGTTGGTGATCCAGTTCATCGGTCTCTCTTCCGGTCACAAGGCGAATGTGGGCGCTTTACCCGGCCGCCGCAAGGCGCACTGAACGAACGCCCTGCGCCAGCCCGCTGACAAGAGTGGCCACGGCCTGCGCCGGGTCGGCGGTGCGGCCGCCCTTGCCGTCGAGCACGTTGGCGACGGCATTGACGATGGCCGTGCCGACCACGACGCCGTCGGCCGAAGCCCCGATCGCACGCGCCTGTTCGGCCGTCTTCACCCCGAAGCCGACGCAGACCGGCAGTTCCGTGTGGGCCTTGATGCGGCGCACCGCCACCGAGACCTTGCTTGTATCCGGCAGTGCCGATCCGGTGATGCCTGTCATCGACACGTAATAGACGAAACCCGACGTATTCTGCAGAACACGCGGCAGGCGCCTGTCGTCGGTGGTCGGCGTGGCGAGCCGGATGAAATTGACGCCTGCCTTGAGCGCCGGCAGGCACAATTCCGCGTCCATCTCCGGCGGCAGGTCGACGACGATCAGCCCGTCGATGCCGGCCGCGCGCGCGTCGTCAAGGAAGCGTTCGACGCCATGGACGTAGATCGGATTGTAGTAGCCCATCATGACGATGGGCGTCTCGTCGTCCGCCTTGCGGAATTCGTGCGCCATGGAAAGCGTCTTTACGAGTGTCTGCCCGCCCTTGAGCGCCCTCAGCCCCGCCGCCTGGATCGCCGGGCCGTCCGCCATCGGGTCGGAAAACGGCATGCCGAGTTCGATGATGTCCGCGCCCGCCTTCGGCAGTGCCTTCATGATCGAAAGCGAGGTGTCGTAGTCCGGGTCGCCGCCCATGAAATAGGTGACGAGCGCCGGCCGGCCTTCTGCCTTCAGCTTAGCCATGCGGCGGTCGATGCGGGTGGTCATACTCGGTCTTCTTTTTCTTCGAGCCAGTTCAGCCGGTTCGGGTTAGCGCGCTCGTCCCAAACCCGCAATATCTCTATACGGTCGTTCGCGATCCGGTAGATCAACGAAAAAGGCGTGCGCGGAATGGAAAGCTCGCGCTGACCACGCTTTCCAACGACGCGACCGAGGTGAGGATTTGCTCCGAGAAGCGAAAGAGACATAGCCATCCGGTTCCGCGCATTCCTTTGCCCTTCTGGAAATGTCCCGATGTAGTAGCGCGTGAACCAACGAATACCTTCGTCGGCGGAGGCTAGAAAAACAATCTTCATCGGCGGCGAGGTAGGAAGACGTCCGGCTGTGGTGCCGGTGCATCGATATCCTCCTCGAGGCAGCTCATCCAATCAAGGACGGCTTCGCTCGACATGAACGGTCCGCGGTCGGCTTCTTCCGCGGCGGCTTCGATGAAATCGCGCTTATGTGCCTGAACATTCAGGAATGCCTTAATGGCACGCGCAGCTATTTCGGACTCCGACACATCTTGGAGCCGCGCTTCCCGTTCCAGCTTTTCCTTTAGCTGTGCATCTACGTGCAGGGAAAGCGGTACTTCACCCATCATGATGCTCCCGGCGATTCCTATAGCTTCATACATAGCATTCAGAGGCCGCCACGGCCAGCAAAGCGACTCTTCTCAAATCTCCATGCCCATCATTGACGCCACCGTATGCACGTCCTTGTCGCCGCGCCCCGAAAGGTTGACGATGACGATCTCGTCTTTCTTCATCTTCGGCGCGATCTTCATGGCGTGGGCGATGGCGTGCGCGGATTCCAGCGCCGGAATGATGCCCTCGACCTTCGTCGTCACCTGGAAGGCTTCCAGCGCCTCGTCGTCGAGGATCGGCACGTATTCCACGCGGCCGCTGTCGCGCAGCCAGGAATGCTCCGGCCCGACGCCCGGATAGTCGAGCCCGGCCGAGATCGAATGGCCGTCCTTGATCTGCCCGTCCTCGTTTTGCAGGAGATAGGTGCGGTTGCCGTGGAGCACGCCGGGCTTGCCGGCGTTCATCGACGCGCAATGCTCGTCGCCGTCGAGCCCGTGACCGCCGGCCTCGATGCCGATGATCTTCACCTCGCGGTCGTCGAGGAAGGGGTGGAACAGGCCGATGGCGTTGGAACCGCCGCCGACTGCGGCGATGAGAACGTCGGGCAGCCGGCCTTCCTGTTCGAGGATCTGCTGGCGCGCCTCCTTGCCGATGACCGACTGGAACTCGCGCACCATCTCCGGATAGGGATGCGGCCCGGCCGCCGTGCCGATCAGGTAATAGGTGTCCTCGACATTGGTGACCCAGTCTCGAAGGGCCTCGTTCATGGCGTCCTTGAGCGTGCCGTGCCCGGCCGAGACCGGCTTGACCTCGGCGCCGAGCAGTTTCATGCGGAAGACGTTCGGTTTCTGCCGCTCGACATCGGTCGCGCCCATATAGACGACGCAGGGAAAGCCGAAACGCGCCGAAACGGTCGCCGAGGCGACGCCGTGCTGGCCGGCGCCGGTCTCCGCGATGATGCGCTTCTTGCCCATGCGCCGGGCAAGCAGGATCTGGCCGAGGCAATTGTTGATCTTGTGCGAACCGGTGTGGTTCAGATCCTCGCGCTTGAAATAGACTTTTGCTCCGCCGAGATGTTTCGTCAGGCCCTCGGCGAAATAGAGTTTCGACGGCCGGCCGGCATAGAAGGTCGACAGGTTATCCAGTTCCGCCCGGAAAGCCGGATCGTTCTTGGCCGCGTTCCATTCATGCTCCAGTTCCAGGATCAGCGGCATCAGCGTCTCGGCGACGAAGCGGCCGCCGAAAATGCCGAACATGCCCTGCTCGTCGGGTCCGGTGCGGAAGGAGTTGGCTGTCGCCGGCTTATTCACGGCCGATCTCCTTGGATGGTGTTGCGCGTTTCCGCGCCCTTGCCCTCTGGCCGAGGCATAAGCCGTTCCCGAGGCAAAAGTAAACCGCTTCGGAGTCTCACGCCGCCCGGTTTTCCCGTGCCGCGGCGACGGCGCGGAAGAAAGCCTCGATCAGGCGAACGTCCTTGACGCCCGGAGCACTCTCGATGCCGGACGAAATGTCGATGCCGGAAGGCCGCGCGATCGCAAGTGCCTCGGCGATGTTGGCGGCATTCAAGCCGCCGGAAAGCATGTAGGGGATCGCAGGATCGATGCCCTCCAGGAGCCGCCAGTCGAATGCCGTGCCGTTGCCGCCCGGAAGCTCGGCGCCTTTCGGCGGCTTGGCGTCGAAAAGCAGGCGGTCGGCGACGCCGGCATAATCCGCAACATGGTCGAGATCGGCTTTCTCGCGGACGGAAAGCGCCTTCATCACCGGCAGGCCGTAGCGCGCCTTGAGTTCCCTCACGCGCGCGGCGCTTTCCGAGCCGTGCAATTGCAGCACGTCGGGCGCGACGGTCGACACGATCCCATCGAGCATAGCATCGTCGGCATCCACAGTGACGGCGACCGCTTGCGCCTTGCCGGCGGTGAGCTTACGCAGATGCCCGGCCTCCACCGGCTCGACATGGCGCGGGCTTTTCGGGAAAAAGATGAAGCCGACATGGCTCGCGCCGCCGGCAAGTGCAGCCGCCAGCGCCTCTTCCGTCTTGAGGCCGCAGATCTTGATGTCCATGGGATCAGGAAATGCCATTTCTAGCAGGAAGAGTCGAGGGATGGCCGATTTGCGGTCTGTCATTTCGCTGCGGCCTCCCCGCGCACAAATATGTGGAGAGTCGATCACCCGAACCCGATCGCCTGCAGCGCGCTGCCGTTGCGCTTCAGCCAGGCGCGGCAGCGGTCGGTGTCGGGGCAGAGCTCGCGGCACAGCTTCCAGAATTTCGGTCCGTGGTTCATCTCCTTCAGATGTGCCACCTCATGCGCCACGAGGTAGTCGATGACCGCCGGCGGCGCCATCATGATACGCCAGGAGAAGGAGAGGTTGCCGGCCGAGGAGCAGGAACCCCAGCGGCTCGTCGTATCCTTGAAGCGGATCGATTTCGCCCGACGCCCGGCATTCGCCGCGTGTTTCTCGACCAGCGCCCCGATATCGCGCTTCGCCTCGCGTTTCAGGTAATCGGCAATGCGTCGGGTGAGAAACCGCCGGTCGCCATGGACGATCAAGAGCGGCCCGTCATCGCCCGTCGCCGTCTCGATCGTCCCGCGCGTGGGCTCATGCACGATAAGATGCGGCACGCCGCGGATCGGGATCTTGACGTCAGGCCGAAGCATCGGCCGATCGGGAAGTTTCGCCAGCCGCGCCTCGAGCCAGCCGCGATGCCTGTCGAGGAAACTGTCTATCTCCGCCATGCGCATGCCGGGCGGCACGGTGACGCGCAGGCCCTGCCCGCCGGCGTCGATCCTCAGCGTCAGCCGCTTCGCGCGGTCATTTTCCACGATCCGAAGCGGCAAGCTGCGGCCGGCGACCTCATGCGCGAGTTCAAGCGGCGCTGTGCGGGGAGTTGGCGATTTTCTCAAAAGGCCGAGCATTGCGGGAGAATAGGTGATTCGCGGTTTTGCGGAGAGGTGGAATCGAAAGCGGCGCCGGAAAGACCCGACGCCGCTTTGCTTGATTATCGTCCGGTTGCTCAGGCCTTGCCCGGCTCCATGCCGGAGGCATCGGGCGTCTGGCGGTCGCGCGCCTTGCGCTCGCGCTCGGCGGTGAAGCGGTCGAACTCCTCCTGATCTTTGGCGCGGCGAAGCTCGCGCGCATAATCGTCGAATTCTTCCCGCATCTCGTCAAGCTTGCGGCGCTCCTCGGCGAGGCGCTCCAGTTCCTTTTCACGCCAGTCGTCAAAGGCCACGTTGCCGGTCCGGGCAAAGCCGCTGCGCCTGGCATGTCGGCCACGGCAGCCACCGAAGACGCTGTCGCGGGTACGGCCCACGTCGCGCTTGAACCCGTCGAGCCGGTCGCCCCAGATGATGTAGGCGAGCATGGCCAGGCCCAGCGGCCAGAACACCATGAAGCCGATGACCATCAGCGCGATCGTCGCCGGCGTCCAGGCGGGGCGGATCATTGCTGTTGCGTTCATATCTCCCGTTCCTTCGCTTGCAGGGCAGCCACCGACGGCTGCCTTGAAATCGAAATGGTTACGGGCGCCGGGCCTTTCAAGGCGACACGCCCGAAAACCGGACAACAGGCTGAAAGTGAATCGGAAAATCGGTACAGCCGTCGTCAAAGCCGCGCTTCTATCCGACCTGCCGGATCATGCCTTCCACGGTGCGCGTAAGCATATCGAGGTCTTGCGGCCGCGACAGGCGGTGATCGCCGTCGCGCACCAGCGACAGCGTCACGTCGTCGGCCGGCAGATGGTCGAGCAGTTTCAACGCGTGGGCATAGGGCACGTCCGGGTCCGCCATGCCCTGCAAGACATGGACCGGGCAATGCGTGTCTATGATCCCTTCCAGCACGCGGTTCTTTCGGCCGTCCTCGATCAGCGTCCGTGTATAGATGTCCGGCTCCGGCGAATATTCCGAATGTTCCTCGATGCGGCCTTTTTCTTCGAGGTCCCGGCGCAACGCGTCCGTCAGTTGCGGCTCGATCAGTTCCATCGTGAAATCGGGCGCCGGCGCGATCAGGATGAGGCCGGCGACGCGATCGCCTTCGCTCTTTTTGCGCAGTTCCTGGATCATCCTGAGCGCGATCCAGCCGCCCATTGAGGAGCCGACGAGGATCTGCCTTCCATGCGTAAAGGCGCGGAAGACAGAGAGGCTTTCGCCGAGCCAGCGCGAGATTGTTCCGTCTTCGAAGCGGCCACTGCTTTCGCCATGGCCGGAATAGTCGTGGCGGGTGAATTCATGGCCCGAAGACACCGCCCATGCATCGAGCGTTTCGGCCTTGGTGCCGATCATGTCGGACCGGTAGCCGCCGAGCCAGACAAGACCCGGTGCCTTGCCTTCGCGATGGCGCACCGCGATGGATGCACCGGAGACTTCGATTCGCGATGGCTGGCTGGCGGCCATGACGCCTCCCGTTCCTGTTTGGTCAATCCTTGAGGGCAACGGATGATTCTTTCACCCGGCTGTGCTATTGACAGATTTCGCCCGGTAACGACATAGGCCAAGTATGCCGCGCGGCTACTGTTCGCGTGAAAACAGCACAAGGAGAATACGACCATTCGCCGACCGTTCAAATCGACACAACCCGTCAAGGAAGGCCCACGCTCGAACAGGGACATCAAAGTCCCGAAAGTTCAGCTCATAGATGCCGAAGGCGTCAATCTGGGGCCGACATCCATCGATGACGCTATCCGCATGGCCGAAGAGGCCGGTCTCGATCTCGTCGAGATAGCACCCAATTCCGAGCCGCCCGTTGCCAAGATCACCGATCTGGGCAAGCTCAAATACCAGGGCCAGAAGAAAGCCGCCGAGGCGCGCAAGCGCCAGAAGACCGTCGAGATCAAGGAGATCAAGATGCGTCCCAACATCGACATCCACGATTACGAGGTGAAGATGAGGGCGGTCCGCCGCTTCTTCGACGAGGGCGACAAGGTCAAGCTCACATTGCGCTTCCGCGGCCGCGAGATGGCGCATCTGGAACTTGGCATGCAGTTGCTGAACCGCGTGCGTGAGGAGGTGGAGCCGATCGCCAAGGTCGAAGCCGAGCCGAAGCTGGAAGGCCGCCAGATGATGATGGTTCTGTCGCCGCGCTGACCGGCGCAGCGGGCGGACTGGGGGCTTGCCGGGTAAAGCATGTCTC
>JAKDNM010000096.1 GCA_030456445.1 Hyphomicrobiales bacterium | reverse complement strand
CATGAGGGGCACGACCATGAGGGGCATGACCATGACCATCATCACGAGCATGACGGCCACCATCATCATCACCATCACGACGGCGAGATGTCGGACATCCACGATGTGACGGTGCAGTCGGTTTCGCTGCGCGGCGGCGAGATGGACTCGCGGAAATTCTTCCCGTGGATCCAGAAGGTGACGCAGCTTGAAGGCCCCAACATCCTGCGCCTCAAGGGCATCATCGCCTTCAAGGACGACCCTGACCGCTATGTGCTGCAAGGCGTGCACATGATCATCGAGGGTGATCACCAGCGCGCGTGGAAAGATAACGAGACGCACGAAAGCCGGCTTGTCTTCATCGGCCGAGAGCTCGACGCGGAGCGGCTGAAAAAGAGCTTCAACGCCTGCCTGGCGGCCTGACCGCCTGATGCCGACCGTCGCCCCGCTCGACCTGGACGGCCATTGCGTAACCGCCGCCTTCATCGGCGGCGTACCGCATTTCGCGCTCGCCGACGGCACCGTCCACCGCCTCGACCACGGCCATAAATCCATGGAAGTCCATGACGGCCTGCTTTGCGCCGTGCCGTCGCTCGACAACGGCACGCTTCTGACCGGCGGCGAGGACGGCAAAGTTGCCGCACTCTCACCGGATGGCACGGCGAAAATCCTTGCCGAAGCCGGCCGCAAATGGATCACAAGCATCGCCGCTGGCCCTCAGGGCGCGGTTGCCTACGCCACCGGCCGCGCGGCGACCGTCCGTCTCGGCGACGGCAAGACGCGCGCCTTCGAATGCCCGCGCTCGGTCGAGGGGCTGGCCTTCGCGCCGAAGGGCATGCGGCTCGGCATCGCGCGCTATAACGGCGCGACGCTGACCTTCCCCGCCACCGAGGGCAAGCCCGTCGAGCTTGAATGGGCCGGCGCGCATACCGGCATCACATTCTCGCCGGACGGCAATTACCTCGTCACCACCATGCAGGAAAACGCACTGCATGGCTGGCGGCTTTCCGACGGAAGGCACATGCGCATGGCCGGCTATCCGGCCAAGATCAGGAGCATCTCGTGGGCCGCGAAAGGCCGCTGGCTGGCAAGCTCCGGCGCGCCGGCGGCAATCGTCTGGCCCTTCACCGGCAAGGACGGCCCGATGGGCAAGGCGCCGGCCGAACTTGGGACGCGCGGCGATGCGATGGTCACCAACGTCGCCTGCCACCCGGCCGAGGAGATCGTCGCCATCGGCTATCAGGACGGCATGGTGCTTGTCGCCCGCATCACCGACCAGAAGGAGGTGCTGCTGCGCCGCCCGGGCAAGGGCGCCATCACGTCGATGAACTGGGACAGCGAAGGCAAGCGCCTCGTCTTCGGCAGCGATGCCGGCGATTGCGGGGTCATCGACATAAGCGGGTAGTCTACCGCACCAAAATCGCCCTGAAATCGTTGACGTTGGTCCCGGTCGGCCCGGGCACGAACAGATCGCCGACCGCATCGAAGGCCGACCAGGCGTCGTTGTTGGCGAGATATGCGCGGCCATCGAGACCGGCCTCCCTCAGCCGCGCTACCGTCATGCCGTCGCAGAACGCTCCGGCATTGTCTTCCGAGCCGTCGATGCCGTCCGTATCGGCGGCAAGCGCATGGATGCCTTCCACGCCATCGATACCGAGCGCGAAGGCGAGCAGGAATTCGCTGTTGCGCCCACCCTTGCCCTTGCCTCGGATCGTCACCGTCGTCTCGCCGCCCGACAGGATCACCACCGGCTTGCGGAAGGGCCGGTTGCGCAGCGCCACCTCGCGCGCGATTGCGGCATGGACGCCGCCGACATCGCGCGCCTCGCCCTCGATAGCGTCGGAGAGGATGACGGCGTCGATCCCCTGCCGCTTCGCTTCGGCGGCGACCGCTTCCAGCGATACGGCGGCCGACGCGATGACATGCACCTCGTTGGCGGCGAAGCGCGGATCGTCCGGCTTCGGCGCATCGGCCTCGGGCGAATTCAGATGCGTCATGACGGATGCCGGCAGGTCGAGCCTATAGGCTTCGACGACCGCCAGCGCATCCTGCCGCGACGCGTGATCGGGCACGGTAGGGCCGGAGGCGACGAAGGCAGGGTTGTCGCCCGGAATGTCCGAAACGACGAGGGAGACGAGTTTTGCCGGATAGGCCGCCGCCGCGAGCCGCCCGCCTTTTATGGCGGAGATGTGCTTGCGCAGCGTGTTCATCGCCGAAATGGGTGCGCCCGAGGCAAGCAGCGCCTTGTTCACCGCGATCTCGTCGTCAAGCGTCAGTTTGCCGGCAGGCGCGGGCAGAAGCGCCGAACCGCCGCCGGAAATCAGCGCGATCACAAGATCGTCTTCGGTAAGGCCCGTTACCTTGTCCAGCAGCAGCCGTACGGCTTTCAGCCCAGCTTCGTCCGGCACCGGATGCGCGGCTTCCAAAACCCCGATGCGCTCGCAGGGCGCGGCGTAACCATAGCGCGTGACGACGACGCCTTTCAGCGGCCCGTCCCAAGCCTTTTCCAACGCGCGCGCCATCTGCGCGGAGCCCTTGCCCGCACCGATGACGATCGTGCGGCCCTTGGGCTTCGCCGGCAGATGCGCCCGGATCGTCCGCTCCGGATCGGCCGCCGCCACCGCGGCGTCGAAGAGCGAGGTCAGGAAGGGTTTGGGATCTGGGATCATGAGGCGGACAGTAGAGGAAATTTCCGCGCCGAACTCATCAGGTTCGCTTCCCTCATTCCTTACCAAGCCCGCTCTTCGCCGCCCTGCCCGCGACATAGACCTCTACCGCCGCGCGGTCGTCGCCAAGTGTCTGCAGCAGGAAAAGCTCCCCGGCCAAGGTTCCCGTCCGGTCCATGCGCAACCGCATCGCCGGCGTGGCGCGCGAATTGAGCACGACGATATCCGCGTCGCTGCCGACCTCCAGCGAACCGACGCGGTCGCCGATCGACAGCGCCTCGGCGTTGCCGCGCGTGATCTGCCAGAACGAGGCGAGCGGGTTCAGCTTCTCGCCGTTGAGCGCGATCACCTTGTAGCCCTCGTCCATCGTCCTCAGCATCGAATAATTGGTGCCGCCGCCGACATCGGTGGCCGACGCGATGCGAAGCGGCTTATCCCGTTTGCGGTAGCGCTGGTAGTCGAAAAGACCCGAGCCTAGGAAAAGGTTGGAGGTCGGACAGAACACGGCGACCGACCCGGATTCGGACAGCACATCGGCCTCGCGCTCCGACAGATGGATGCAATGGCCAAACAGGCTCTTCTTTCCGAGCAGGCCGTAATGGTCGTAGATTTCGGTATAATCCTTCGACCAGGGATAAAGCTCCTGCGTGAAGGCGATCTCGTCGTGGTTCTCCGACAGATGCGTCTGCATGTGGCAGTCGGGAAATTCACGCACCAGCGCTTCGGCCATCTCCATCTGCTCGGGCGAAGAGGTGATGGCGAAACGCGGCGTGATCGCGTAGTTCTGGCGCCCCCTGCCGTGCCACTCTTCGATCAGCGCCTTGCTGTCGTCATAGCCCGATTGCGGCGTGTCGGTAACGCCGTCCGGCGCGTTGCGGTCCATCATCACCTTGCCGGCGATCATCAGCATGTCGCGGTCATGCGCTTCGGCGAAGAAGGCCTCGGCGGAGGATTTGTGGACCGAGCAATAGACCGCTGCTGTCGTCGTGCCGTGGCGGATCAATTCATCGAGGAAGAGCCTGGAGATACGGCGGCCATGCTGGGCGTCGCGGAACCGCGCTTCCTCGGGGAAGGTATATTCGTTCAGCCACTGGAGCAGTTCCGCCCCGTAGGAGGCGATGACCTGCATCTGCGGATAATGCGCATGACCGTCGATGAAACCCGGCAGGAGAAGATGCGGCCGGTGGTCGATGACGGTCGCGCCCTCCCCCGCCTCCCCGCTCACCGAAGCATAATCGCCGCGCGCGGCGACCTTGCCGTCGCGGACAAGCAGCGCACCGTCTTCCTCGTAAAGACAGGAGGCCTCGTCATCGACGCCTTGCGGCTCGCGCAGGAAGGCGAGCAGGCGGCCCCGGATGATCGTATCCGCACTCATATCAGTTCGCGGCACTGGTCTGCTCGAACCAAGCGACGATGCTCTGCCGCTCCGCCAGCGTGATCTGGGTGACGTTCCCGCCGGGCGGCATGGCGATGCTGCGGCCGGCCTGCAGATAGATCTCGCGGGCATGTTCGGCGATCCGCGCGTCGGTGTCGAGCATCACGCCTTTCGGCGCCTCGTGGATGCCGTCATAGGACGGTTCCTGCGCGTGGCACATGGAGCAGCGGCCCATCACCGTGTCGCGCACATGCGCAAACTGGGCGGACGCCATATAGGGCTCTGCGGCCGCCGAGACCTTGTCGCCGTTGCCGCCAAGCACGCTCGGAACGGTCGAAAGCCACATGATGAGGATGAAGAGGATGCCGGCCAGGAGCCAGGTCCAGGTCGGGTTGCCCTTGCGCGCATGCATCGTATTGAAATAGTGCCGGATGAGCACGCCGATCAGGAATATCAGGAGCGCGATGATCCAGTTGTAGCGCGTGGCGAACGCCAGCGGATAATGGTTCGACAGCATCAGGAAGATGACCGGCAGCGTCAGATAATTGTTGTGCAGCGAGCGCGTCTTGGCGATGCGGCCGTATTTCGGGTCCGGCTTGCGGCCGGCGATCAGGTCGGCGACGACGATTTTCTGGTTCGGGATGATGATGAAGAACACATTGGCCGACATGATGGTCGCGGTGAAGGCCCCCAGATGAAGGAGTGCTGCGCGGCCCGTGAAGAGATGCGTATAGCCCCACGCCATGAACGCCAGCACGATGAAGAGCACGATCATCAGCGCCGTGTCGTTGTAGCCGAGCGGCGATTTGCACAAGAGGTCGTAGACGATCCAGCCAAGCGCGATGGAGGCGATGGAGATGCCGATCGCCACCGGCGCCGAAACGTCGAGCACGTTGGGGTCGATCAGGAAGAGGCTAGCCCCGGCATAGTAGACGATGCAAAGCATGGCGAAGCCGGTCAGCCATGACGAGTAGGCCTCCCATTTGAACCAGGTCAGATGCTCGGGCATAGCCTCCGGCGCCACCAGATATTTCTGGACGTGGTAGAAGCCGCCGCCATGCACCTGCCATTCCTCGCCATACGCCCCCGCCGGCAGGCCGGGACGCTGCTTGAGCCCAAGGTCGAGCGCGATGAAATAGAAGGAGGAGCCGATCCAGGCGATGCCCGTGATGACGTGCAGCCAGCGCACGCCGAAAGCAAGCCACTCCCACAAAACCGCGTAGTCGTTCATCGTCATATTCCCCTTTCCCCGATCATTGCGGTTTGCGACCCAAACGGGAAGAGCAGCGGCAGCCGATGACTTTCAAAAAAATTTGGAAAATACTACCCTGTATCGGAGGGAGTGGGAAAGCCGGTGGCATATCTCGACAATATCGGTGTTTTCGTACGCGTGGTGGAATTGGGCAACCTTTCCGCGGCGGGCCGAGACATGCGCATTTCGCCTGCCGTCGCATCGAACCGAATCAAGGAACTGGAGAAGCATCTGGGTGTGCGGCTCTTCAACCGCACCACGCGGCAGTTGATGCCGACCGAGCAAGGCCGTGTCTTCTACGAGCACGCCGTCGCGGTGTTGCAGGCCGTCGCCGAAGCGGAAGCCGCGGTAAGCGCCCTTTCCGGCCAGCCGCGCGGGACCATCCGCGTCACCGCGCCGCTCGGCCTCGGCCGCCGTCTGATCGCGTCGGGCATTCCCGAATTCCATGAACGGTATCCCGACATCGAAGTGCGCCTCAGGCTCTCCGACCATAAGGTCGACATGATGCGCGAGGGCATAGACGTTGCCTTCAACCTGGGCATTCTGGAGGATTCCAGCCTGCGCATGCGCGGCATCATGGAATGCCAGCGCGTGCTCGTCGCCTCACCCGCCTATCTGAAGCGGCGCGGCGAGCCGAAGGTGCCGCAGGACCTGGTCGGCGACCGGCACGACTGCCTGATCTTGCGCTATCCCGGCGCCCGTGAGTTCCAGTGGTATCTGGCGACGCCGGAGGGGCCAAGGAAATTCGAGGTCAAGGGGCCGTACGATTCCGACGATGGGGACGTGCTGACCGGCTGGGCGATCGCCGGCCACGGCATCGTCAACAAGCCGCGTTTCGAGGTGGAGCCCTATATACGCGACGGCCGGCTGAAGGTGATCCTTCCCGACATGCCGCCCGTCCCTATCCAGCTTGCCGCCGTCTTCCCGCACCGCAAGTTCCAGGATCCCAAGGTCAGGCTGCTGCTCGACTTCGTGGCCGACCGCTGCCAGCGCATGATCCGTGACGCGCTGAACGGGGGATGAGGAGAAAGAGATCGCCGTAAATTCAGTGATCCAAACGCGAAGGGAAATCCATTCTCTGGTGCAGGATACGGATCAGATCAATCGCCCCATCGCCGCCTACCCTATAAAATAGCAAATGAGAGCCCACTGTCTGTTTCCTGAAGTTGGCTCTGACACCCTCCACTGAACGCCCCTTCAATTTGCCAGCAGCCAATGCTTCGCATGCGGCACGGATCGCCAAGACGTAACGTTCCGCTTGTTCCGCGCCCCAGTTTTCCGCCGAATAATCCCAGATCTCATCAAGATCGGCACGCGCCGCCGGTGAGAGAATATAGTGGGTCATTTACCTTTTTGAGCACGCTTGCGCGCGACAAATGCATCGAAGTCGAACGGCTCGGAAGGGCCGCTTTCCTCGCCTTCTATCAGCGCGGCGCGCAATGCCTGCAACTTGGCTTCCTGTTCTTCCAGAAGGCGCAAGGCGGCCCGCATGACTTCGCTGGCCGAACCGTAGCGACCCTCCGTAACCTGACGGTCGACAAAAGTGGTGAAGTGCTCGCCGAGCGAAACGGAAGTGTTCTTGTTCATCCCGCGATTATACCAAAAATTGGTATTTTTGCCAAGCGAGCTTGTCGTGCCGCTCAGTTCCCCGCCGCCTCCATGCGCCGGCCGGCCATCGCCTTTTCCAGCCAGCCGAGTTCCATTTCCGGCACAGAGGAAAGCAGAAGGTCGGTATAGGCGTCGAAGGGCGGTTGGAGCACTTCGCTCTTCGAGCCGTAGCGCACCACCGAGCCCCGATACATGACTGCGATCGAATCGGCGATCGACTTCACGGTCGCCAGATCGTGCGTGATGAACAGATAGGCGACGTTCTCCTCCTTCTGGAGATTGAGGAGAAGCTTCAATATGCCGTTGGCCACGAGAGGATCGAGCGCGCTCGTCACCTCGTCGCAGATGATGAGGCTGGGCTTGGCCGCCAGCGCGCGCGCGATGCATACGCGCTGCTTCTGCCCGCCCGAAAGCTCGGCCGGATAGCGGTCGGCAAAACCGGTGCCCATCTCGATCTTGTCGAGCAGTTCGGCCACCATGCGGTCACGGTCGCGCCCGCGCTTGCCGAAATAGAACTCGATCGGCCGGCCGATGATCGTTCCGACAGTCTGACGCGGGTTCATCGCCACATCGGCCATCTGGTAGATCATCTGCAACTCGCGCAGATCGTTCCTGGTGCGGTTGGCGAGCCTGGGCGGCAGGGTTCGGCCGGAAAATTCCACACTTCCCGCCATGGGCGGCAACAAGCCGGTGATGGCGCGCGCCAGCGTCGACTTGCCCGAACCGGATTCGCCGACGACGGCCAGAGTCTGGCCGGGATAGATATCGACGGAGACGTCTTTCAGCACCTTCACATCGCCCCCGCCATAGGCGGCGGTGACGTTCTTGACCGACAGGATCGGATCGGCGGCAGGCTTCTGTTCTTCATGCGGGATGGAGTGCACGGAGACCAGCGCGTTGGTATATTCTTGCCTGGGCTCCTTGATGATCTGATGCGTATCGCCCTTTTCGACCTTCTTGCCGTGGCGCAGCACCATGATGTCGTCGGCCACCTGCGCCACTACCGCCAGGTCGTGGGTGATGTAGAGCGCGGCCACGCCCGTATCGCGGATGGCCTTCTTGATCGCCGCCAGAACGTCGATCTGGGTAGTCACGTCAAGCGCCGTCGTCGGCTCGTCGAACACGATCAGGTCCGGCTTGGAACAGAGCGCCATCGCCGTCATCACACGCTGCAACTGGCCGCCGGAGACCTGATGCGGATAGCGCTCGCCGATATGTTCCGGGTCGGGCAGGCTGACTTCCCTGAAGAGCGCGATCGCCCGCTTTTCCGCTTCCGCACGCGAGGAGACGCCGTGCTTCAGCGACGCTTCGACCACCTGGCGCATCAATCTGTGCGCCGGGTTGAAGGCGGCGGCCGCCGACTGCGCGACATAGCAGACCTCCCTGCCGCGCAGCTTGCGCAAGCCTCTTTCTCCGCCCTTCAATATGTCGCGGCCGTTGAGGAACACCTCGCCGCCGGTAATGCGCACGCCGCCACGTCCGTATCCCATGGAGGAAAGGCCGATGGTGGATTTTCCGGCGCCGGATTCGCCGATGAGGCCGAGCACCTTGCCCCGTTCCAGCTTCACCGAGACGTCGTCGACGATGACGAGGTTCCTCGGCGCCTCGCCGGGCGGATAGGCCGTTGCCTCGATCCTGAGATTGCGGATGTCGAGGAGCGTGTCCGAACCGCGGTCAGGCGCGTTTTTCGCTTGCCTAGCCATTGCCGCGCCCTCCCTTGAGATCGGTGGTGCGGTTGAGGATCCAGTCGGCCACAAGATTGACCGAGATGGCGAGGACGGAAATCGCCGCCGCCGGCAAAAGCGCCGCCGGGATGCCGAACACGATGCCGTCCTTGTTGTCCTTGACCATGCCGCCCCAGTCCGATTCCGGAGGCTGCACGCCGAGGCCGAGGAAGGAAAGCGCCGACAGGAACAGGATGGCGAAAATGAAGCGCAGCCCGAGTTCCGCCACCAATGGCGAAAGCGCGTTGGGCAGGATTTCCCGGAAGATGATCCACAGCCTTCCCTCGCCGCGCAGCTTGGCCGCCTCGACGAAATCCATGACGTTGATATCGACGGCGACGGCGCGGGAAATCCGGAAGACGCGGGTGGAATCGAGGATACCCATGACGAGGATGAGCGTCAGCGTCGTGGCCGGCAGCACCGAGAGGACGACGAGCGCGAAGATCAGGGTCGGGATCGACATGAAGAGGTCGATGAAACGCGACAGCAATTCATCGAACCAGCCGCCGATCACGGCGGCGGAAAAGCCGAGGCTGGCGCCGAGCGTGAAGGAAAGCGCCGTCGCCAGGAAGGCGATGAACAGCGTGATGCGCGCGCCGTAAAGCAGTCTCGTCAAAAGGTCGCGGCCGAGATTGTCGGTTCCCAGCCAATGCGCGGCCGATGCCGGCGCCCACACATCGCCGACGATCTCGGTGTTTTGGTAGGGTGCGATCCACGGCGTGAAGATCGCCGCCAGCACGAACAGCAGCGTCACAAATAAGCCGATGAGCGCGCTGATCGGGATTCGCTTTATGTTGAGCATCCGCCGTCCCCCTATTTCGGATGCCGCAGGCGCGGATTGGAGAGGATGGAGAAAATGTCCGCCAGCATGTTGAGGCCGATATAGACCGCGGCGAAGATGAGCCCGCAATCCTGCACCACCGGCACGTCGCGCTTGGCGACATGATCCACCAGATATTGGCCCATGCCGGGATAGACGAAGATTACCTCGATAACGACCACGCCGACGACCAGATAGGCGAGGTTCAGCATCACGACGTTGATGATCGGCGCGACCGCATTGGGGAATGCGTGCCGCCAGATGATCTCCGATCGCGACAGGCCCTTGAGTTCCGCCGTCTCCACATAGGCCGACTGCATGACGTTGAGGATCGCCGCGCGCGTCATGCGCATCATCTGGGCAAGCACGACCAGCGTCAGCGTCGTCGCTGGCAGCGCGATCGCCGACATGCGGCTGAGAAACGGCATGCCGTCATAGACGGTGGAGACACTTGTGAACCAGCCGAGCTTCACCGCGACGAAGTAGATCAGCAGATAGCCGATGAAGAACTCCGGCAGCGAGACCGCCGCCAGAGTGGATGCCGAAATCAGCTTGTCGACGAAGCCGTTCCTGTGGCGCACCGCGATGAGCCCCAGGAGAATGGCCAGCGGCACCGAGACCGCCGCCGCCCAGAAGGCGAGGAACAGCGTGTTGGCCAGCCGCTCCGAGATCGCCGGCCCGATCGGCAGCCCGCTCGACAGCGCATTGCCCAAATCGCCGGTCAACAGGCCGAAAAGCCATCGGAAATAACGGACATAGGCGGGATCGTTGAGCCCGAGTTGAGCTCGCAGATTGGCTACCGCCTCCGGCGTCGCCGACTGGCCGAGGATCGACTGGGCGACGTCGCCGGGCAGGATCTGGGTGCCGACGAAGATCAGCACCGAAACCGCGAGCAGCAATATGATGCTCAGCCCGATCCGTTTACCGACGAGCTTGACGAGGGATGCCCCCATGGACCGCGGCCCGTCTAGGCCGCGACCCAGCAGAGCGCCAGCGCGTAGCCGTTGCACATCTCCTGCGAAGGATTGTTGACCCAGCCTTCGACATTCTTGCCGGTGGCATCGATGTACTGGTTGAAGAAGGGCACGATCAGGCCGCCTTCGTCGCGCATCATCATGCCCATGTCGGCATACATCTTCTTGCGCTTTTCCTGGTCGAGCTCGCCGCGCGCGGCGATGACCATCTTGTCGAACTCGGGACGCTTCCAGCGCGTATCGTTCCAGTCCGCGCTGGAGACGTAGGCCGTCGAATACATCTGGTCCTGGGTCGCGCGCCCTCCCCAATAGGATTCCGAGAACGGCTTCTTGTTCCATACTTGCGACCAGTAGCCGTCGCCCGGCTCGCGCTTGATCTCGATCTTGATGCCTGCCTTGGCGCAACTCTGCTGGTAGAGCGCCGCGGCATCGACTGCGCCGGGAAAGGCGACATCGGAGGTGCGCAGGAGGATGGAGCCGGAATGACCGGACTTCTTATAGTATTCAGCCGCCTTCTCCGGATCGAACTTTCTCTGTTCGAGCGCGGTGAAGAGCGGATAGGACTCGTTGATCGGGAAATCGTTGCCGACCGAACCGTAGCCGCGCAGGATCTTCTCCAGCAGTTCGTCGCGGTCCATGGCGAGCTTCAGCGCCATCCTGAGATCGTTGCTGTCGAAGGGTGCCGTGTCGCAGAACATGTTGAAGGGATAGAAGCCCTTGCCGGCCACGTTGCGGATCGTCACGCCAGCGATGCGCTTGACGAGATCGACGATCTTCGGCTCGACGCGGTTGATCATCTGGACCTGGCCGCTCTGCAACGCGGCGGTGCGCGCGGTGGCGTCGTTGATGACGACGATCTCGACCTGGGCGGCATGGCCGAGCTTGTCGCCCTGCCAGTAATTCTTGAATTTCTCGCCGCCGTAGCGCACGCCCGGCTCGTTGGCGGTGACCTTGTAGGGGCCGGCGCTGATACCGGCGTTCGGATCGTCCTTGCCGCCGTTCGGCTGGATGACGAGGTGATAATCCGCCATCAGATAGGGGAAGTCGGCATTGGCGTCCTTCAAGGTGACGACGACCTCGTCGCCATTCACCTTCATCGTGTCGATACCCTGGAGGATGCCGAGGGCGGCCGACTTCGACTTCTTGTCGCTGTGACGTTCGATCGTCGCGACGACGTCGTCCGGCGTGACCGTCTTGCCATTGTGGAACTCGATGTCCTTGCGGATCTTCATGGTCCAGGTCTTGGCATCCGGCGCCGATTCGATCGATTCGGCGATGCGCTGCTCAAGGCTGCCATCCGGTTTCAGTTCGACCAGCAATTCTCCCCAGCACTTGCCGAAGTTGAAGTTGACCTGGCTGAGGTTCAGCGCCGGATCGAGGACATTGGTCGACTCGCCGCCCTGCAGGCCGGCCTTCAGCGTCCCGCCCTTGACCGGCTCGGCCGCCATGACCGCGTTCGCCAGCATGGAGTTGGCGACGGTCGCGGCGACGCCAAGCGCGGCAGCGCGGCCGAGGAAGTCGCGGCGGGTCAGCCGGCCGGCCGCAACACGATGGCTGAGATACTCAAGTTCGCTGGACATGGATGTTCCTCACTCTGGATTTGTCGTTTTTGTCGGGTTTCTTGACGCAATATTGACGGGAATCCTAGCCCGCCAACAAGCTTGGATGCGACATGGGGTGGCGTAAATGACGCGCCATGACTGGACCAAGCCGTAGACTTGCATAAGCCTCCCGATGGCTTCGCTCTTGCGCCGGCGAAGCTCGCTATTCTCTTGCCCCTACTGTGCGACCCCTCTTCGTCGCGGTCAAGCGTCGGTCAGCAGGAGGTGCACCTTCCGTGCGTCACGCGATCGCGCCGGAATTCCGGTTCACGCAGCATGGCCGCCTCCTACCGGCTTCACTACCCTTCATCCTTTCCATTATCATGGCTCGGAAAACAGGACGCTTTACGTTTTACGAAGAAGCTTTGATTTTTTCCGATAGCTCCACAAGCGATGACGGCGAGAATGTGCGATGCCGCAGCATTGTAGAGACCTATTAAGAGTGCTATTTAAAGTACGGTTAATATAAGGGACGGACCATGCCGCACACGATCCTCGCGGAGACGACCGCAAGTGTTTCAGAGCTGAAAAAGAACCCGATGGGAACCGTCGCCGCCGGGGAAGGCTTTCCCGTGGCGATCCTCAACCGCAACGAGCCGGCATTCTATTGCGTGCCGGCCAAGGCCTTCGAGGCAATGCTCGACCGGCTCGAAGACATCGAGCTGAACGCCATCGCCGATGCCCGGAAAGGAGAGCGCCGCATCCGCGTCAAGCTGGATGAGCTATGAGCTGGAATTCCTTGAGCCGGCACTCAAGGAATGGAGGAAGCTGGACGCAAACACGCGCGAACAGTTCCGCAAGAAACTGGCGGAACGATGCGAAAACCCTCATATTCCCTCGGCTCGGCTCCGAGGCTCGGCCAACCGCTACAAGATCAAGCTTCGCAACGTCGGCTATCGCCTCGTCTACGAGGTGATCGACAAGGAAATCGTCGTGCTGGTGATTGCGGTCGGCAGGCGCGAGCGGGCCGAAATCTACAAGACGGCCTCCCGCCGGTCCCGCTAACCGTCCAGCAAATCAACTCAACGGAATGTCGTTTTCCGCCTTGCCTTCCTGATACTCACTGGAAAGCGCCTCGTAGCGTCCCGAGATGGCGCGGATGCGGGCTTCCAGCCTTGCGCGTTCTTCTTCCGGCAGTGCCTTCACCAGTTTCGGCAGCGCATAGCTCTTCCAGTAGGCGTTCTCCGCATTGTAGCCGCCCGGATCGAGCGTGAAGACTTCCTTCAATATCTTCAGATCGTGGGGAATTGCGAAGCTGTCGCGCGAATCCTCATGGCTGAAGAGGTAGTAGAAATTGTCGAAGCCGGTCCAGGTGATCGCCGAAAGGCAGAGCGAGCACGGCTCGTGCGTGGCAAGGAAGATGCAGTCCTTCGTCTCCGGCCGTGACGCCTTCGGCATTTCGTAGAAGCGCTTCAAGGCGTGGACCTCGCCATGCCAAAGCGGGTTTTCCGTTTCGTTGTTGGTTTCGGCGAGCACCAGCGAGCGGTCGGCCTTGCTCAGGATCGCGGCGCCGAAGAGCTTGTTGCCCTCGGCCACGCCAGAAGCCGTCTTCGGCAGGATGTCCTCTTCGATCACATCCAGCAGCCGGTCGATGAGGGTAACGTCAGTCATCGCTTACCTTTCATGGCAACCGCACTTCCCACGGCTCCTCGAAGAAGAATTCCTCGACATTCGAGCCATCGCCGCCGCGGTCGACCACGACGAAGTCCTGAGTTGCGCCAAGCGGGGTCAATACGCCGTGCCAGCGGCCGCGTGGATAATTCACGCCCTGCCCCGGCTTGGTGACAAAAGCATGCGGCTCGCCGGGACGGTCGCCGTCGCCCGCGCATACGACCACCAGGAACGGCCGCGGCGAAAGCGGGATAAAGGCCTGACTGCCGAAAGGATGGCGCTCGACCATGCCAACTTTCAGGGGGGTGGCGTAGGGCTGGCCGCGAAAGAGATTGACGAGCACGCGCGCATTCGGCCCCGCCGCTTCCACGCTGGCGAGGTCGTGATAGCGCTGGCACTTTCCGGCGTTGATAGGAAAATGTTCCGTGCCGTCCATCTCGATGACCTCACCGAAGGGAGCGAAGGCCTCGCGGGTGAGCAGCCGGGCGGTGACGGTGCGGCGGGTCAAGCAGCACCCCTAAGCTTCGCGTGCCGGTTCATGTCCTTGTAGAGGAGATAACGGAAATCGCCGGGGCCGCCGGCATAGCAGGCCTGCGGACAGAATGCGCGCAGCCACATATAGTCGCCGGCCTCGACCTCCACCCAATCCTGGTTCAACCGGTAGACCGCCTTGCCCTCCAGCACGTAGAGCCCGTGCTCCATGACATGCGTCTCGAGGAACGGGATCACCGCGCCCGGCTTCAACGTCACGATGGTGACATGCATGTCGTGGCGCATGTCGGCCGGATCGACGAAGCGCGTCGTCGCCCATTTTCCGTCCGTGTCCGGCATCGGCCAAGGCTCGATGTCGGCCTCGTCGGCGAAGAAGGCTTCCGGCACGTCGATGCCCTCGACCTTTTCATAGGCCTTTCGTATCCAGTGGAAGCGCGCCGCTTCGCCGCCCTCGTTTCGCACGCTCCAGCCGCTCGATGGCGGCAGGAAGGCGAAACCGCCGGGCTTCATCACATGCTTCTTGCCGCTGATCGAAACCGTCAACGCGCCTTCGACGACAAAGAACACGCCTTCCGCTTCCGGATCAAGTTCCGGCCTGTCGCTGCCGCCGCCCGGCGCCACCTCCATGATGTATTGCGAAAACGTCTCGGCGAAGCCGGAAAGCGGCCGCGCGATGATCCACGCCCGCGTCTTCTCCCAGAAAGGCAGCGGGCTGGTGACGATGTCGCGCATCGTGCCCTTCGGGATCACCGCATAGGCCTCGGTGAAGACGGCACGGTCGGTCAGGAGTTGGGTCTGCGGCGGAAGCCCGCCCTTGGGCGCGTAATAGGAACGGCCGGTCATGCAATATCCCTCTTGCAAATCTGTTCGCTCATGCGGGCAGCAAATCCTTCAATCTCAAAAGCGCGATGCGTTCGACCTGCCGGCAGGCCGTCGCGAATTCTTCCTCGCAATCGTTCTTCAGCCGGGTCTCGAAGGCCGCCAATATGTCGGCCTTGGTCAGGCCGCGCACGGCGACAATGAAGGGGAAGCCGAATTTTCTGCCATAGGCCTCGTTGAGTTCGGTGAATTTCCGGCGCTTCGCATCCGTCAGTGCATCGAGCCCGGCCGACGCCTGCTCGCCGGTCGATGCGTCCGTTAGCCGCCTGGCTTGCGCCAGCTTGCCGGCAAGGTCGGGATGGGCGGTGAGCACGCCGAGCCGTTCCTCATCGGTCGCCGAGCGGAAGACGCGGCAGAGCGCGTTATGGAGGCCGACCGCGCTGTCATGCGAGAAGCCGAGTTCCAGTTGGTAGGCGCGCTCGGCGACCCAGGACGAGTGCTCGAAGATGCCGCCGAACCGCTCGACGAATTCCGGCAGCGCCATGCGCGAAGGCCTGAGCTTCGGCGGCTGATAGGGATGGTGCTCGCGCCAGTGCCGGGCAATGTCGATGCGCCGCGCCAGCCATACCTTGTCATGACCCTTCACATAGTCGATGAAGCGCTTCAGCGCCGCCACGCGGCCCGGCCGGCCGATCAGGCGGTTGTGCAGGCCGATATTCATCATCTTCGGCCGCCCGGCCTCGCCCTCGGCATAAAGCGTGTCGAACGCGTCCTTCAAATAGCTGAAGAACTGGTCGCCCGAATTGAAGCCCTGCGGCGTGGCGAA
>JAKDNM010000095.1 GCA_030456445.1 Hyphomicrobiales bacterium | reverse complement strand
ACCCTTCGCGCTCGGCAATCAGGTTGCCGTTTTGAACATCAATGTGTTCAGCGCTGACGACGTGAGCATTGCTCGCGCCTCGGTCGTGGGTCCGCTGTCGACCTGCACCGCATTATAGCTGGCGCGGCCAAACCGTAAAGTAGAGCTCGACATGCTCCGACTAGGGTCGAAAGCGGTTGATGGCTGAGAGAGCGGACCGGTTTTTTGTGGGGGGTTGAAAATTGGAAGAGAGGCTTCCGGCGCCCGTCGCGGAGAACCGCGATATCCAGAAACACTGCTCGTGCTCGGACCGGGTCCGACCGATCGAGCCTTTACGACGATATCACCAACAAGATCATCGCCGAACTGGAAGACGGGCGAGTGCCCTGGGTAAAGCCTTGGGGGACGGCGGCGGCGAAGGCGCCGCTCACCGCGTCGGGCGCGACCTGGCTAGACCGGCAGAACATCGCGCGCGAGCCGGTCGCCATGTCGGAGGGCGGCTTCAGCAAATGAAGCGGGACGTGGCTGGCTGTTGTTGACCTGCCGTGTCTGGAGCAAACCGGCTGTCGGCCTCCCTCGATCCAGTCGATAAAGTGACGATCATGGCCGATGCGTTACGTCGGCTGCATCGGCTCAATCCAGCCACCTGTCCCTTCGACCACCGAGCGGGACATCGCATCGAGCGGGTACGCGCCGGATTCACCTCGCTTGACGGGGAGACCTTCCGCGCTATAGTCGAGATGAATTCCGAGGGGTGCACCAAACGGTGCTGAGACGGCGGTGAGCCGGACCCTTGAACCTGATCCGGGTCATACCGGCGTAGGAACGGAACAAGGGCCATCTCGGCAATCCTGATCATTCTTCGCCCAACCTGGATCTCCACGATGTTGTCGGGAGATCGCCATGCTTTTACCTCGCCCCACCAGCCAGTCGAGCCCTGAGCGCCAGGGCTGATGCCGATGTTCGTGCGCTTTCAGGCAGCGACACGCACGCTGGCCGTACTCATTGCCGCATGGCAGGTGCTGGTCTGGATATTTTCGCCGCCGCGCTACATCCTGCCCGCCCCGATCGACGTGCTTGGCGCCTTCTGGCGCCAGCCCGGCTATCTGTTTGCAAACATGTGGGTGACGCTGGTTGAGATCGCCATCGGTTTCGTTGCGGGGACATTGATCGGGGTCGCCATTGCGCTCTGCGTGGCGGCGCTGCCGCGCTTCGGCAACCTTGTCTGGCCGATGGTGCTGGTGTCTCAAGCCTTTCCGGTCTTCGTCATCGCGCCACTGCTGGTGCTGTGGTTCGGCTTCGGCATGGCCTCCAAAGTCGTAATGACGACGCTGATCATCTTCTTTCCGGTTGCGTCCGCCTTTGCGGACGGGTTGCGCCGGATCGACTCGGATATCATCGATGCAACCGCGATAACCGATGCGTCCCACTGGCAGACGCTGATCCATGTGCGCGTGCCGCTGGCCTTTCCTTCGCTCGTTTCGGGTTTGCGCGTTGCAGCGCCTTTGGCGCCTCTCGGAGCGGTCATCGGCGAGTGGGTCGGCGCCTCGGGGGGGCTCGGTTTCGTCATGGTGCAGGCCAATGCCCGCCTGCAGACTGATACGGCGTTTGCCGCCATGGCAATCATAGCATTGCTGACATTGGCGTTGCGCCGCGCGGTCGATTGGCTGGGACCCTTTCTCACCCCGTGGGCCGAGGAAAACGAATTCCCCCGTCACCCCAATGAATGGAAGCGACCATGATACGTACTCTGATATTTGCGGTTCTTATCGGCCTTGCGGCCACCGGTAGCGTTCACGCGCAAGACCGGCTCACCGTGCTCCTGGAATGGTTCGTTAATCCCGACCATGCGCCGCTTGTCGTGGCGCGCGAACTCGGCCTGTTCGAAAAGGCCGGGCTGGAGGTCGAACTGCTGCCGCCAACCGATCCGTCGATCGTGCCACGCGCCGTCGCCTCGGGTCAGGCGGATGTCGGCATCCATTATCAGCCCAACCTCTATCTGGATCACGCGGCGGGCGTGCCTCTCGTCCGGTTCGGCACATTGGTCGAGACACCGCTCAACACGCTCACCGTGCTGGCCGATGGGCCGGTCGCGAGCATCAAGGATCTTGCGGGCAAGCGCATCGGCTTTTCTGTCTCCGGCTTCGAGGATGCCATGCTCGGCCGCATGCTGGAGCATGCAGGCGTGGACAAGGAAAGCGTGGAGCTTATCAACGTCAATTTCGCGCTGACGCCCTCGCTCATCGGTGGTCAGGTCGATGCCACCATCGGGGGCTTCCGCAATTTTGAGCTGACGCAGATGCGGCTCGAAGGCCGTGAGGGCCGCTCCTTCTTTCCTGAGGAGCATGGCGTTCCGGTTTATGACGAATTGATCTTCGTCACCCGACCGGAACTGGTCGGCGACGATCGGCTCAAACGCTTCCTCGAAGCCGTCGAACAAGGCGCGATCTATCTCACCAACCATCCCGACGAGAGCTGGAAGCTGTTCATCCATGCCTACCCCGATCTCGACGACGAGCTAAATCGACAGGCTTGGATCGACACGCTGCCGCGCTTCGCCAAGCGGCCCTTCGCGCTCGACCGCGCACGCTATGCCCGGTTTGGCGCTTTCATGACTGAGAGCGGGCTGATCGAGGCGGCTCCGCCGGTGGAGGATATTGCGGTGGAACTGCAATGAGCACGCCCTTTGATCTCCCCATCGAGTTGCCACGGCTGGCAGCCTCCATGCTCGAGCGCGTGCGCCAGCAGGCCCCGCGCGTCCACTGCCTGATGAACACTGTCGTGCAGAAGCTGGTGGCGGACGGGCTTTCGGCGCTGGGCGCGATCCCGTCCATGACATCGTCGTCGGACGAGGTGCAGGATTTCGCGCGCAAGGCTGACGCCTTGGTCGTCAATCTCGGCACGCTCGATAAACAGCGCCGCGAGGCCATCGGCCTTGCGTTGGATATTGTTGCTACACGCGCAATTCCATGGCTGCTCGACCCGGCCCATTGCGACTACTCGCCAATGCGCGTCCGTTTCGCGCAGGACCTGCTGGAACACCAGCCAACCGCGCTACGCGCCAACGCTGCCGAATACGAATTGCTGACAGTGCCGGATCGCGTCGTCGCCGTCGAGACCGGCGCCGTCGACCGCATCAGCTTCGCCGGACGAATGGTGATGGTAGCCAGTGGCGATCCGCTGATGGCTAGGGTGACGGGCACTGGCTGTCTCTGCGGCGCAGTGATCGCGGCATTTCTCGCCGTAGATGACGAGCCCCATGCGGCGACCGCGGCCGCAATGGTGGTGCTCGGCGTCGCGGCGGAAAAGGCGACCCTTCGCGCCGGCGGGCCGGGCAGCTTCGAGCCGGCTTTGCTCGATGCGCTTGCGGCACTCGACGGCGAGGACATTCTGGAAAGAGCAAAGGTGACGGGATGAACAAGGTCGACTACAGGCTGAATGCGATCGTGGACGGCAGCTTGCGAGACGTCGGTGATCTGGCCGAACTGGCCGCGATCGCGGCCGGGAACGGCGCGACGATCATCCAATACCGCGACAAGAATGCGTCGACGCGGATCATGGTCGAACGGGCGGCCGCGATCCGGGCCGCACTCGCCGACAGTGGTGTGCCCCTTGTCGTCAACGACCGCATCGACGTCGCGCTGGCAGTTGGGGCCGAGGGCGTGCATCTCGGCCGCGACGACATGGATGTGAGCACGGCTCGCCGCCTGCTCGGTCCGGATGCGATCATCGGCGTGACCGTCAAAAACGAGGCGGATGCCGATATCGCAAACGGTGCGGCGGTGGATTATGCCTGCATAGGCGGCGTGTTCGAGACGCTGTCGAAGCAAAATCCGGACGCGCCGGTCGGCATCGAAGGCTTTGCGGTCCTGCGTAAGCGGATCGGCGCGGCAAGGTCGGGCCTGCCGGTCGGCGCCATTGCCGGCATCAATGCCGCCCGCGCCCGCGAAGTGGTGAGGGAGGGGGCGTCTGGCGTCGCCGTCATCTCCGCCATTTTCCGATCAACCGAACTCGCGGTGGCGACGCGTGATTTGCGACGCGCGGTGGATGAAGCGCTGGAAGGACGTTCATCATGAGCGCCGTCGCTCCAACCCCCATTGCTTTGACCATCGCAGGCTCCGATAGCGGCGGCGGGGCTGGCATCCAGGCCGACCTGAAGACGTTTTCGGCGCTGGGGGTGTTCGGCACCAGCGTCATCACGGCTGTCACCGCGCAGAACACGATGGGGGTGCGCGCCGTGGAAGATATATCGCCCGCGATGATCGCCGCCCAGATCGACGCGATATTCGACGACATCGCCGTCGGGGCGACCAAGATCGGTATGGTCTCGCGCGTCGAGACGATCGCCGTCATCGCCGAGCGGTTGCGTTATCACGGCGTACGGCCGGTGCTCGATCCGGTAATGGTCGCGACATCGGGCGACCGCCTGCTTCAGTCCGACGCCATCGACGCGCTTCGAACGCAATTGCTGCCGCTCGCCGCGCTCGTGACGCCCAATCTGCACGAGGCTGCCCTGCTGACCCGGACGCCAATTGCCGGGGATGAAGCGGCGATGGCGGCGCAGGCCGAGGCGATCGTCAAGGCCGGTGCGCAGGCCGTGCTGGTCAAGGGAGGCCATGGCGACGGCTCCCACAGCACCGACATCCTGTTCGACGGCCACGCCTTTACCCGTTTTTCCAAACCTCGCATCCAGACCCGCAATACCCACGGTACCGGCTGCACGTTGGCAGCAGCTATAGCGGCCGGGCTTGCACGCGGGCTGGATCTGTCTGAGGCAATCGGTCAGGCAAAGGACTATCTTCAAAACGCCCTGGAAGCCGCCTCGACCCTTTCCATCGGCAAGGGCAGTGGACCGGTCCATCATTTCCATCGCTGGTGGTCTAGCTGATGGAGACGACCACGGCCCCGGTGCCAAGGTCTTGCCGCGAGTGTATGGCTCCTCCCCTCTCTCAGGGGCCTGGATGACCGCATGAGCCCGGTGGAACCTCCCGCAACCTCCCTGTCGCGCCAAGCTCGCCTTGCCACGCAATTTCTGCGCTCCGTGG
The DNA here is from genome assembly GCA_030456445.1 of Hyphomicrobiales bacterium. Lineage (GTDB taxonomy): Bacteria > Pseudomonadota > Alphaproteobacteria > Rhizobiales > Rhizobiaceae > Mesorhizobium_L. The sequence goes on along the minus strand of JAKDNM010000095.1, from coordinate 10,743 downwards.
AAGCCGTGCTTGGCGCGGTGGCGGCTGCGATCCTTGCCGTCCTTCTCGCCGTTGTGCTCGCGGCGGTCGTGCTGCGCTATGCCTTCAGCACCGGATTTGTCGGTTCGGAGGATCTCGGCATCTGGCTGCATGTCGCGCTGGTGGGGATCGGGGCGCCGTTGGCGCTCAACAGCGCGCTGGCCATGCGGCTCGATGTCTTCGTGTTGCGGCTGCCCGCGTACGGGCGCGCCGTCGCCGCCGTCGTAGCCGATGCCTTCACTGTGCTGACCGGCTTGATCCTCGCCTTTGGCGGCGCCCGCATTGCCGCAATGCTGGGCGGCATCTCGCCGACTCTTGGCCTGCCGGAGTGGGTTCGCTTCGGTTTTTTCGGCGTCGGCGGCGGGCTGATCCTGCTGGTCCTGGCTCTCCAACGCCTTGCAGAGGAGCGAGGAACGGCTCTGCTTGCAGCGGCGGCCCTCGCCATCCTGCTCTTCGTGGTCGTCGGTCATGTGAGCGTGTCCATTCCGATACCGCCGAGCCTCGTGCTTGGGCTGATCGCCGCGGTCGGCCTCGTTGTCGCGGCGCCTCTGCCGCATGCCTTCCTGGCCGCCGCCTATCTGGCGATCCTCTTCGGCAGTCCATTGCCGGAGCAGGCGGTAGTGTCGGCCACGGTGACGGGTGTGTCGAAGTTCCTGCTGCTTGCCATCCCATTCTTCCTGCTCGTGGGCGAATTGCTAACGGTCTCGGGAACCGCTGGCCGTATCGTCACCTTCGCGGCCTCGCTGGTGGGTCATCGCCGCGCCGGCCTCGCGCAAACTACGCTTCTTACCAGCGTCCTGTTTTCCGGCGCATCGGGCTCGTCGGTCGCCAATGCAGCCTTTGGCGCGGCGACCTTCCAGCCGGAACTGGTGAAGCGTGGCTATCCGCCAGCGCAGGCCGCAGCAATCATCGCGGCTACCTCTGTGCTGGACAACGTCATCCCGCCTTCTGTCGCCTTCCTGATCCTGGCTGTCGCCACCAACCTCTCGGTCGGTGCGCTGTTTGTCGGCGGCTTCATCGCGGGGCCGGTGATGGCGATCTGTCTTGCGATCGCGATCCACTTCACCGTGCGGGAACACACGCCGCTGCCGCGCGCAGACACAGCCGAGCGCAGGCGCTCGGCGTTTGCTGCCATTCCTGCCTTCGGACTGGGCGTCATCGTCGTCGTCGGCATCCGCGTGGGCGTGGTCACGACCACGGAAGCGGCGGCGCTGGCGGCCCTCTACACGTTCTTCCTCGGCCTCGGTGCCCGGTTGCGTTTTACGCCGCTTTACGTGGCCTTCCGAAGGGCAGCGGTCGAAGCCGCGGCGATCGGGCTATTGATTGGCACCGCTGGTCCGTTCGCCTTCCTTTTGGCGGTGGACGATGTGTCGGGGCTTGTTTCCAGCCTGATGATGACCCTCGGCGGCGGTGCCTTTGCGGTGCTACTGCTTTCCAATCTCATACTTCTCGCCGTCGGGCTGTTGGTGGACATCGGCGCCGCGATCCTGCTGTTTGGGCCGATCCTGCTCCCAGCTGCAGTGGCCGCCGGCATCGATCCGATCGGATTTGGTGTCATCATCGTCGTCAATCTGATGATCGGCGGGCTCACCCCGCCCGTGGGCATGCTGGTCTTCGTGGTGGGCGGCGTCACACAGATCCCGGCGGGTGCGCTATTCTCGGCCATCCTGCCCTATCTGGCAGCCCTTCTCATTTCCCTCGTCCTGCTGAGTGCGGGAGCCCTCATCCTCTAGTTATGGAAGAAAGATCATGCCTGCCATCACGCGACGCCGTTTCATCCATGTCACTGCCGCCGGGACGGGAATGCTGCTTGCGCCTGCGATCGTCGGCAAGGCGCATGCGCAGACGACGCTGACCATTGCCTCGCTGTTTGGGGACGACAAACCGGAGACGAAGATCTGGCTGAAAATCCGCGACCTGGTTGAAGAGAAGCTGCCGGGAAAGTTCAACTTCAACATCGTGCGTAACGCAGCGCTTGGCGGCGAGAAGGAAATCGCCGAAGGTATCCGTCTCGGCTCCATTCAGGCCAGCCTGTCGACCGTCTCTGCGCTGTCGGGCTGGGTGCCGGAGGTGCAGATCCTCGACCTGCCTTTCTTGTTCCGCAACGCTGCCCACGTCCGCAAGGTCGTGGAGGGCCAGACTGGTGCCGAACTCAGGCAGAAGCTCGCCGCGCAGAACTTTATCGTCGGCGGTTTCATCAATTACGGCGCCCGCCATCTGTTGACCAAGGAGCCAGTCACTCGGCCCGACCAACTTGCGGGCAAGCGCATCCGCGTTATCCAGAGCCCGCTTCACACCAAGCTGTGGAGCGCCTTCGGCACGACGCCGATCGGTATTCCTATCAACGAAACCTACAACGCGCTCCAAACCGGGGTAGCCGACGCGATGGACCTCACCAAGTCAGCCTATGCCGGTTTCAAGCTCTACGAGGTGGTACCCTATCTAACAGAGACCGGCCATATCTGGGCGTCAGGCGTCGTCTATTTTTCGGCCGGCTTCTGGAATGGCCTGAGCGATGGCGACAAGGAAGTGTTCCAGCAGGCCGCCACTGTGGGCGCGGCCCATTTCGACCGGCTCATCGTCGTGGACGAGGTCCGCTCGGTGGCGCTCGCCGCCGAGAACGGCGGCAAGGTGATAGCGCCCGAGGTGCGTGAGGAGTGGGAGAAGGGCGCGCGGGGGGTTTGGGATGATTTCGCAGGCATTGTCGGCGGCGCGGCTAAGATCGAGGCGATCAGAAGCCTCTCGTGACAGGACGTTATAGGTGCTTCAGAATGACTAGAGCGTCTGGAGCGAAGGATGAATCATAATGTTTACATGATCAGGGAAGTCTGACTCTATGTCTGCGGGAGGTGCGGATCATGGGAAAGGCGATTTCCATATTGGACGGCTCGCCCATGAGCATATCGATCCAAGGGGGTGGCGATGAACCTATCGCCCACATCGTCGGACTGAGCAAGCCTCACCCAGCTGGGGCGAGCGAACCGGTGGCACGATAGCGCTATTGCACCCGCACCGTCGTCGAAGGCGTGCTGGCGCGGCTCATTGTCGGAGCGATCCTCATGTTGACACTTGAGCGGATCCATTCATTGGCATCCGGCCATAGCGAGCTGGAGGCACACCAGTGTGCCGGGCGCGTTGCCAACGCAGTCGATGACGCAGGTCTCATCGACGTACCGGTCAACAACGCCGGCTTTGGTATGCCGTCGCCGATCGAGTTGACCGAACCTGAAATGGCGCGGACTCTATTTGAGACCAATACGCTGGGCACGCTTGCGATGATTCAGGCGGTGGTTCCAGCGTTTCGTCAACGCCGAGCTGGCGTCATCATCAACGTCACGTCGTCAACTACACTCAAGCCGCTCCCGTTGGTTGGCCTGTACCGGGCCAGCAAGGCAGCAGTGAACGCCTTGACGGAATCGCTTGGAGATGGCACGCCTTCGGCGTGCGGGTGCATCTGGTCATACCTGGACGCGCACCCAAGACGCAATTCGAGACCAATGCCGTCGCGAATCTGCGTGGTCGTGACAATCCCGATTATGCCCAATGATTGAGCGAATCTTGGCGATAATGCATGACAGCGCGGGTCCTACAACCCAGACGTCCGACGTAACGGAGGCCATCTGGCGGGTCGCCAACGATACGGCATCCGCGTTTCGGATTGCCGCCGGCGCCGATGCGGAAGCCTGGATAGCGGAGGCGAAGTGACTTCAAACAACAACCCAGAGAGGCCGCCTATGCGTGAGTTTACGTTTGAGTGCAACATCGACGGTCAAGGCTACTCGCCAGGCCTTCTTGCGTTTTTGCGATACCGCTGCGATACCCATATTCTGCATGAAATGAAGCGGTGACCATCTGACCGATACAGGATTATGGACCTGTCTTCCCCCTCGCGACGGAAAGCCTCACGCCGAACGGGTGCTTCAGACGTTCGTAACCGGCTTCATGAGATCGGAAAGACCGACCCGGTTGAGCATCTCGGCGCGGAGACGATCAAGGACCGCGAAACCGACATCGGCTCCGTCCTGCGCCGGATCGATATGCACCCGGAAGGGTCGCTTTCCGAACGGCGCAGCGACCACCTTTGCAATCGCGTCGGCGACAGCTGATGCGTCGGCGTCCGGCGGCACGATCTCGGCGAACGCCTTTTGCACCTCGGACCCGAAGCTGCTATAGGGGCCGGCATCGTATTCGGCCACGCGAGCCTCATCGGCGGGCGAACCCGAATGCGCAAAGTGATTGGTTCCTGAAGTGAAGGCGCCAGGAACGATGATCGACGTTTCGATGCCCCAACGCGTAAGTTCGCGCGCATATTGCACCGCTATCGCATCCATGGCCGCCTTAGCTCCGAAATAGGGAGCCAGATAGGGTGGTGTGCCGCCAGCGACGCTCGAACTCGAGATCCAGACCAAAAGACCCTGCTTTTGCCGACGCATATTCGGGAGCACCGCTCGGTTCACCCGCTGGGTGCTCAGCACATTGATGTCGTAAAGTTGAGCATACTGTTCAGGCGTAAAGGCTTCGGCAGGGCCGAACACCATGTGTCCGGCATTGTGCACCATCACATCTATACGACCATTCTCCGCAATGACCTGTTCGACCGCCGTATCGACGGAAGCCTGCGATTGCACGTCGAGTTCGACGGTGCGAAGGTCGACATTATTGTCCTTGGCGAGGCTCGCGATGGCTGCGACATTCGCGGCGTTGCGTCTCGCGGTGTCGCGCATCGAGGCATAAACGATATGTCCGCCCTTCGCGAGCGCTTCGGCGGTCAGACGGCCAAAGCCGCTTGAGGCGCCAGTGATCAAAATGACCTTCTTGTTCATGATGATGTCTCCTGTTTGGTCGGATCTGGAATAAGAGGAATGACGGGATCAGATGATCCCGCCATTGGCGCGCAGCACCTGGCCATTGATCCAGGCGCCGTCGGGACCGGCGAGAAATGCGACGGTGCCCGCGATGTCCTGCGGTGTGCCAAGCCGCTCGAGTGGGGCGAGCATGGCGAGACGATCGACGACCTCCTGCGGCTTGCCATCGAGGAACAGCGCTGTCGCGGTTGGGCCGGGCGCGACGGCGTTGACCGTAATGTTGCGGCCGCGCACCTCTTTCGACAGGACATGCGTCATCGCCTCGACACCTGCCTTCGTGGCCGCATAGACGCCATAGGTGGGCTGATAGAGTCCAACCACGCTCGACGAGAAGCTGACGATACGGCCGCCGTCACGCAGGCGTTTCACCGCTTCACGCATCCCGTTAAAAACGCCTTTCAGGTTGATGGCGATCTGGCGGTCGAATTGCTCGTCGGATGTCTCTGTGATGGCCGAGAGCTGCATGATCCCGGCATTGTTCACCAGGATATCGGCGCCGCCAAATGTCGCCTCCGCCGCATCGAACAGTTGACTCACCGCGGCTGGATCGCTGACATCCGCCTGCGCGGTGATCGCGCGCCCCCCGGTTTTTTCAATGCTGGCTGCAAGAGCTTCCGCAGCATTGGCGTTCCCGGCGTAGTTGATGACGACTGCAATGCCATCGGCAGCTAGTCTTTCTGCGATCGCTGCACCGATGCCTCGCGAGGCACCGGTGATAATTGCGACCTTGCTTGTATTGTCGGACATTTTCAGTCTCCTTCATGATTGATCGTAGCGCCATTGATCGGATCACCGTGGGCACCCGCGGGTAGTCGACCTGGGTCGCGACCAGCTCCGCGATGACTGCCCTGCCTTGGGTGAATTCCAGAATCTGACGCCGGACCGCCTGGGTGTTGATCAGCTCGACCTTGGTTACGGTGGCGAAAAGGGCTTGTAAACGTTCGTAGCGGCGGCCCGAAGGCCGCCGCGACGAGTAAGTCAAGCAGCGAAGAAACTGCGCAAAACACCGGTAAGCCCATCGGCATTTATGGTGAGCCTGCCGTGTGAGAAACCGGGATAGGTTTTCAACGTGCCGTTTTTCAGCAGCTTGATTGCCTTGAGTGCGGCGTCGGCGATCGGGACGATCTGGTCGTCCTCGCCATGCAGGACGAGGGTCGGCACGCCGATCGCCTTCAGGTCTTCCGACTGATCGGTTTCCGAAAACGCCTTGATCCCATCGTAATGGGCCTTCGCTCCGCCCATCATGCCCTGACGCCACCAGTTCTGAATCACGCCTTCATGGACTGTCGCGCCGTCGCGATTGAAGCCATAGAAGGGACCAGCCGGGACATCGCGGAAGAACTGCGCGCGGTTTGCCGCCAGGGCAGAACGGAACCCGTCGAACACTTCGATCGGCAGGCCTTCCGGATTGGATTCGGTCTTGAGCATCAGCGGAGGAACGGCGGACACCAGCACCGCCTTGGCGACGCGGCCTCCAGGTTCACCATATTTTGCCACATAGCGCGCCACTTCGCCGCCGCCGGTCGAATGGCCGATATGAACAGCGTTCTTCAGATCGAGTGTCTCGACGACCGCAAAGGCATCGGCCGCATAGTGGTCCATGTCGTGCCCTTCGGAAACCTGCGTGGAGCGGCCATGACCACGGCGATCATGGGCGACGACGCGGTATCCCCTGGAGAGGAAGAAAAGCATTTGTGCATCCCAGTCGTCCGAGCTGAGTGGCCAGCCATGGTGGAACATGATGGGCTGGGCATCTTTGGGACCCCAGTCCTTGTAGAAGATTTCGACTCCGTCCTTGGTCTTGATCGTGCTCATGGTGAGATCTCCTTTTGCTTGAAGTGCGGCGGAAGCCGCGTTGAGGTTAGTGGAAGTGAGGAAGAGGGCCGCGAGACCGGTCCCGAGAACCAGTGTGTCGCGGCGGGTGATGTTGAAGTTGGCGGAGCTCATGGTTCGGCTCTTTCGTTCATCTGTGTCAGGGTGCTGACCACATCGGTTAGATGCCAAGTGAAGTCAGACGTAGCAGAGGTCGATTCATCGGTGTCACCGGATTGCAGTTCCATATAGCTGGGGCATTTCGATAAAATCGGCTAGAATGATTCTATCGATTGGGCTTATCAGCAGGTGTGATAAATGGATCGATGCAATCTCGCTGACCTTCTTGTCTTCCAGGCATAGTTGAAGCTGGCAGCTTTTCGCCCGCCTCCGCGGACGGGGGCGCACACAGTCAGGTCCAGCCAGGCCGTCAACGCGTTCGAGGAACGTCTCGGCGTTCTCTGCCGGCCTGCTCTACACGCAGCTTACGCGTCACCGAGGCGGGGCAGCGGCTAGGTGAAAGCCCGATGATTCCTGATAGCCCGCGAAGCAGGCCGGGTCTTGGCGAACGAAAGACGGCAGTTTTCCGGTCGTGTCGATAACGGCGACTGAGCAGGTAACATCGAGAGCGCGAGCGGCGGCGATGGATTTGTCGATCATCCGTCGGACGTCCGCCAGCGAGATCGTTGAGCGGATGGAGGACATCGCAAACTCTTTTTTAAAGGTGATCCGCCGACGCAAGCCATTGTCGGCGGATCACAATGGATGTTTGAGCCCGTCAGACTGTCTTGGATCTTGCCTGCTTCAACGCATGGACAAGCGCCTCGGCTGCTTCACCTGACGATGCAGGGTTCTGGCCTGTGATAAGTTGGCCGTCGACCACCGTGTGAACACCCCAGTCCTTTACCTTCGAGAATACGGCGCCAAGGCTGATGAGCTCGTCCTCAACCAGGAACGGCACGACCTTGGTGAGACCGACGCCTTCCTCTTCGCCATTGGTGAAACCGGTGAGATAGCGCCCATTGACGAAAGGAGTGCCGTCGGGATTTTTTACGCGATGCAGCACGCCCGGCGCATGGCAGACGAGGGCGATCGTCTTGCCGGCCGCGATGAAGGACCCGATGAGGTTTATCGAGTTCGGATCTTCAGCCAGATCCCACATCGGACCATGGCCCCCAGGGTAGAAGACCGTATCGAAGTCCTTCTGGTTGACGCTGTCCAGTCGCACGGTTTCTGCGAGCTGCGCCTTGGCAGCCTCGTCAGCGCTGAAACGCCGCGTAAGATCGGTCTGGAACATTGGCTCGTCGCTCTTCGGATCGAGCGGCGGCTGACCGCCCTTGGGCGAGGCGAGCGTGATTTCAGTGCCCGCATCCTTGAAGACGTAATAGGGAGCCGCGAGCTCTTCGAGCCAGAACCCTGTCTTCTTGCCGGTGTCGCCGAGGGTATCGTGCGAAGTGAGTACAATAAGGATCTTCATTGTTCATATCCTTCGTTGTGCGCCACACCGTGGAGGCCGTGGCCGGTGGGCTGGAGCTCTCGATCAACCGCGTCGGCTTGTCGATGAATTTACAATGCCACCCCACCACATATCCGAGAAGTTTATTTCTTGGATTTTAGATATTCATGTAGGATTATATCTTGATGAGATATGATCTGAATCTGCTTCCTGTTTTCCTGGCCCTGGTGGAAGAGCGCAGCGTAACACGGGCGACCGCACGTTTGGGCATCACCCAGCCGGCACTGTCCAATTCGTTGAATCGCCTGCGCGATCCGCTGTTCATCCGTGAAAGATAGATACGGAATCAACCATCGGGACGAACCTGCTTGGCCCGCTTCGCGTTACGGCCGGCTTTATGGCGCACCTGCTTGCCCAAGCATCCGCCACCATCATCAACGTAGGTCTTCGTCCCGCTTGTAGAACTGCCGGCCTATTGCGCGACCAAGGCGGGCGTTCATTCATGGACCCAGTCGCTGCGCGCGCAGCTTCGGGGCACCCAAATCAAGGTGCTGGAAATCATCCCCCCAGGCGCCCGGACCGAGTTGATGCCCGGTCAGTCGCAAGACGAACATATGATCCCGCTCGACGCCTTCATCGATGAGACGATGGCACTCCTCGAACTGAGTCCGACCCCGGACGAGATCGCCACCGAGCAGGTGAGGATGTTTCGCGACGCTGAAATCGAAGGCCGCTTCGCCATGTGTTTGAACTATTGAACGGGGCACGCTTGTGAACTCGCAGCGAAGACGTCAAAGCTTCGCCGGCGCTATCCTGCGTCCGTCGCGATGACGTTGCAGGTTGTACGGGATCGATTGGCGGCTCCGGTTTGACACGCCCTTTATCATTTTGCGCCACAGCGGTTTTGGTGTTAGCGCGCAGGATGTTGTAGGCGAGTACCGATAGTGCCATTTCGGCTCTCGTTCCTTTGACGTTTCTGCTGAAGATGCGGCCTACTGCCATCGTCCATCCAATGTGCGGAAGTGACTTATGTACTAAGCAGGCGTTCTGGCAGTTCGGGCTGCGGCTTTGGGTGAGCAGCCCCTGATGCGTTTGAACGCAACACCGAATGCGCTTTGTGATGCGTAACCGAGGGTTCCGGCAATTTCTGCGATATTCCCACCCCGCTGGATCAAGTCAGCGCCGATCTGCATGCGCCAGTGGGACACATAGTCGATCGGAGCCCGTCCGATCGCCGCATGGAAGGCTTTGGCGAACGAGGTGCGCGACATGCCAGCGATCTCCGCGAGCGACTTTACCGTCCAGTTCCTTCCTGGCTCTGCGTGAATTTGGTCGAGCGCGGCGCCCAGGCGCTGATCAGTCAGAGCACCAATCCAGTTGGCCCGCTGCCTCCGCCTATCTGTCACGTTCTCATGGTCACGTTCGGCAAAAGCCCGCACCATCTGGACGAGCAGCATATCGGCCAGGTGGCGCCGCATCAAATCAGATCCCACGCGGGTTTGGCAGAACTCGGTCTCCATAATCTCTAGTGTCCGGCTCAGCACCGGTGCGGATGGAGCGTCACGGGGGATGAGCATCAGATGTGGAAGAGTTTCGGTAAGGAAGCGCTCGTGCAACTCGTTCACCCGAAAGCTACCACCGAGCAGAACAGTTTCATCCCCGCCGTAGCGACCAGTGTCCGAGCGGTCCCAGTCGATCACCTTCGCCCCGTCCCGAGGGGGGAGGGTCGGATCGCTCGCCAATACGTAGGCGGGGGTCTGCGACAACAGAAACACATCGCCCTGCATCATGCGGACTGGAGGATGGTCGGGGTGCAGCATCCAGCATTCGCCTTTGATGACTGCGGCGAATTTCAAAGCGAGCTTTTCGGGGAATCGCAGAGACCACGCTCCTGCGGCTTCGAGCCGCGTGCAGCGGGCGCTGCGCAGATCGAGCAGATTGAAGACGGCAGTCAAGGCATCAGGCATTTTTCGGACGATCGCAACAAATCTACGGACCATATGATATAGAAAAGACAGGCTGATCCACAATATCTCTGTCTAACTGAGGCGGAGAGATGTCATGACCAATATGGAGAACAAGGTGATCGCGATCACCGGAGCGAGCAGTGGGATCGGATATGCTACGGCTCTGCGGCTTTCCTCCTGCGGGGCCAAACTCGTGCTCGGGGCACGCCGGACCGAACGGCTTCACGAACTCGCATCTGACATCGAGAGGGCGGGAGGACGGGCTGTCTTCCTGAACACCGATGTCCGTGACCGTGAATCGGTACAAGAACTAGTCGACTCGTCCTGCAAGGAGTTCGGTCGCCTCGATGTGCTGATATCAAGCGCCGGTGTCGGGCCAATCTCTAAACTTGACGAACTGCGAGTGGCCGACTGGGACGCGATGATCGATGTAAATCTGCGCGGGGTCCTCTATGGCATCGCCGCCGCGTTGCCGGTCTTCCGTCGCCAAAACTCAGGTCATTTTGTTACCGTCATCTCGACCGCCGGTCTACGGATCGTACCTGGACAGGCGGTCTATGCAGCCACGAAGAACGCGGTGCGCACGCTGCTCGAAGGGTTGCGTCAGGAGGCTGGACCACATCTG
>JAKDNM010000094.1 GCA_030456445.1 Hyphomicrobiales bacterium | reverse complement strand
TTCAGGCTTGCGAAAGGAGCCTTGAACCGGAGCCGGTCGTAAAACGGCGGTCAATCGATGATTTCGCGGCCTGCCGGCGCCTGCTCGCGGGAGATTGCCGATCCCTCCAGGAGCGGATGCTCGAAGAGACATCCCGCCCCAAGATCGGTTGCGGGAACGCCGGCTTCACGGAGCGCTCGCCACAGCGTGGCTGAGTTGGAGGATATGACAGGTATTCCCAGTTTCCTTTCCAGGGAAAGGATGCGGTCCATCGTCATCAGGTTCGTGCAGCTGACGAACACGGCGTCGGCGGCTTTTGCCGCTGAATGTTCCGACAGCACGAGGCGTTCCACGTCGGCCGAGGTCAACTGGCGGATCATCTCGCTTTGCGCGCACCCGAAGGTGCGCCAGGAGGTGATTTCGAAGTCCATCGCCCCGAAAACTTCGGCTTCCCGTCGCGTGATGTCCTCCGGATAGGGGGTGACCATGAAGATGCGCCGCGCCTCCAGCGAGCGCAGCGCGTCGACCACGGCCACCGTGGTCGTGATGCCGGGAATGCCGGTCGCCGCCGTGACATTGGCGCCGAGCGTCCAGGCGCTTTCCGTTCCGTCGAGGAAGCTGCCGCTGGTGCAGGCGCACATGATGACGCGGATATCGATACCGGCCAGGGCACGCGACTGCTCGCCGACCGTTTCCATCATCGCGACGAGCGATTCCCTGGTCAGCGTGGCGCCGTCGCGCGGCAGGCGCTGGAAATGGCAGGAGACGCCCTCGGGCGCGAAGCGCGGGAACTCGATTTCGCAGGCGACGTTGCGCTGCGGAATGAGGAAGCCCAGACGATGCATCTTTCTTTCCGGCCGCTCAGCGGACGTCATAATCGTCCCATTCGAGCGCCACGAAGGCGCAGCGGTCGCCGGTATGCACGACAGGATCGCGACGTACGCCGATGGTGAAGATATTGCCGGGCAGGCTCACTTCCGTCAGCACCTCCCCGTATATCGACACGATTTCCCCGATGGCGTCGCCCGCCGCGACCTCGACGGCGGCGCCTACCCGTGCGCGGAACAGGCCGCCTGCGGACGTCATCACATGCGTGCGGCGGGTGACGCGCTTCAGCGAAGCGGCCGGCGCCCGCGCCGGCTTCGGCAGGATGCCGCTCTCCGCCGCCACGCCGATCAGGCCGAGAGCTCCCTGCTCTATGAAGGCTGGATCGGTACTGTTGCCGAAACCGAGCTCGACCATGAACGCGGGCTTGCCCCTGGCAAGCATCTGGTAGTCGATCGCTCCCGGCACGTTGCCGGGCAATTCGCCGGCTCCGGGCGTGACGCTCATGCGACAGGCGACCGCCGGGTGAAAATGGCGCAGGAGGCGCAGGAGATGCTCCTCCGATACGGTGCTTTCGGGATGAACCTTGTAGACGCCGTAGGGCTCGCTGACGAAGAGCGGGCCCATGGTATGGAGGCTGACCAGCAGGTCTGCGTGGGCGCTGACCTGCTCGAACAGCGCCGCGGAGAGCTGATCGCTGACAAGACCCTTGCGGTTGCCGGGAAAAGTCTGGTCAAGGTCCTGCTCGTCTTGCGGCGCGGTCTTGCGGCGCGCATCCATGGCCAGCGGATTGGCGGTCGGCGTGACAATGACGGCCCCCGACAGTTCAGCCGGGTCCAGCCGCCGAAAGAAATCGAGCGCGGCCCAGGTACCGTTGATCTCGGTGCCATGCACATGGCCGTTCACCCACATGCACGGCCCCGGCCTGGCCCCTTTCAGGATGAGGAAGGGAATGGATATCTCGATGCCGCTGGCGAAACTGCCCACCTGGATGCGTCCCGCCACACGCTTGCCGGGTCTGGCCTTGGCGAACGCCGTCCCGAAATCGTCCCGGCTGATCGCGGCTACGCTGTTTGAATTGGTCATATCCTGCAAAGCTCCTTTCGAATTCATTCCGCCGCGGACCGCGACCCGCCGCTACCGACAAGGAGCAGGCTCCTCTCTATATCCTGGATAAGGTCGTCGGGGTCCTCCAGTCCTACATGGAGGCGCACCAGCACGCCGGATGCCGCCGACGGTATCGTGCGGACCGGCTGCGGCAGGGTTACGAGGCTTTCATATCCGCCCCAGCTCGAACCGATACCGAAATGGCGCAGCGAATTGGCGAAGGCGGTCGCGGCGGCCCGGTCGGGCGTTTTCAATACGAAGCCGAACAGGCCCGAGGCGCCGGTGAAATCGCGCTTCCAGATCGCGTGGCCGGGATCGGACCCCAGGCCGGGATGCAGGACGCGCTCGACCAGTTCGTGTCCTTCGAGCCATGTGGCGACCTTCAACCCGCTGTCTTGGTGGCGCTGCAGCCGCAGGCCGAGAGTACGCAGGCCCCGCAGCGCGAGATAGCAATCGTCGGCCGAAGCCGAATATCCGAATGCGCCGACGACATTGCGCACGGCCTGCCACGTCGCCTCGTTGCAGACCACCACGCCGAGCATGGCATCCGAATGTCCCACGATATATTTCGTGGCCGCGTGGATGGACACGTCGACGCCCTTGGAGAACGAATCGAAGAAATACGGTGTCGCCCAGGTATTGTCGTGAATGAGCGGAATGCCGGCGGCGTGCGCAGCCTTCGCGATCGCCGGGATGTCCTGCATCTCGAACGTGCACGACCCCGGCGCTTCGCAATAGACGGCGCAACTGTCGGGCCTGATCAGCGCACCGATGCCCTCGCCGATATCGGCGGGGAAGTAGGTCACCTCCACGCCGATGCCCTGCAGGTACCCGTCGCAAAAGGCGCGGGTCGGGCCATAGACGGTGTCGCAGACGAGCAGATGGCTGCCCGGTTTCGCGAAAGCCACCAGCGCCACCGTGATGGCGGCAAGGCCGGAGGGCAGGATGCAACTGCGATAGCCGCCTTCGAACTGCGTCATCGCATCTTGAAGCGCGAATGCGGTGGAAGTGCCGTGCCGTCCATAGCGCAGGATGCCGGCATATTTTTTCGCTCCCGCCGCCTCATAGGCTTCGATGGTCGGGAACAGGACCGTCGACGCCCGCATGACGGGCGGATTCACCGGGGCGGGAGAATCCCCGTGTTCACGACCAAGCTGGATGAGCGCGGTATCTTTTCTCAAGGACGTGTTCCTTGCTGGCTTTGCAGAATCTCTCTTGTCGTTCGGGGAAAAGTGACACAACCTTAAGGGCCATGTCCAAGCGGCGTCGTCCGTTGTTCCGGGGAGGAAATTGTTGATCCGATCGGTGGAAGCGGCAATCAGGATCCTGCTGGTGTTCGCCGAGCACAACCGCGAACTCGGCGTCACCGAACTGGCCGAGATCACGGGCTTCAGCAAGAGCCATGTCGCCAAGGTGCTCAGCGTGCTCAAGAACGAGAAGGTGGTCGAGCAGGACCGGACCCGGAAATATCGCGTCGGCCAGAAGCTCTTCATGCTCGGCTCCCGGTTCGTCGAGATGAATCCGCTGGCACGCCTGTCGCTGCCGCGTATGCGGGAACTCGCCGACAAGACGGGACATTCGATCACGTTGACCGCGCGTTCAGGCGACGACATCGTTCATGTCGTGGCCGTCGATGGCGAGAACTATCCCGATTGCCGCTGGCGGGTCGGCCGGCCGATCATCCATCACACCAGCGCCGTCGGGCGGGTGCTGCTCGCCTATGCGCCGCGGCATCATGTCGAACAGCTTATCGTGCGCAAGGGCCTGCCGCCGTTGACCTCGCGGACGATTACCGACCGCGACGAGTTTTTCCGCGCCCTGGCGGAGACGCGGGAACGCGGTTATGCCGGCACCTGGTCGGAAGGTGTCGAGGGGCTGGGGGCGATCGCGGTGCCGGTCATGGACCGCAACAGGGATATCGTGGCGGCGCTCGCGGCGATCTTTCCCGCCCATCTGGTCACGAAAGACGAGGAGATCGCGCCGCTTCGCCGGGAACTTCATCGTGGCGCGCGGCGGATATCGCTCGCGCTGGGCTGTTCCGACTACACGCCTGGAAGGTCGTCCGCGACGGCGCCGAGCCTGGCGCCGGACGGGTTGGCATTCGCGCAAGCCGCCGGACGGTGACGGCGGCCATTCCGGAAACCGCCGTTACGGCATGCCCTCGAACATCGTTGCCGGTCTGGTTTCGCCGCTCAGGGCCTGGCCGGACATGATGCGAAACAGGGTCTGGACACGCTGGCTCGCGGTCTCCGGCTTCATGTAGAGATAAAAATTGATGCCGCCGAGGGGGGGCAGGTTCTCGTGCTCGCCGAGAACCTTCATGTCCGAGCCGACCATCTCCATGCTGCGGGCCGTAACACCGAGACCGGCCCTGACGGCCGCCTGGATGCCGGCAAGGTTGGGGGAGGTGTAACGCTCCGTCCATTTGCGCCCGGTCCGTTCCAGCGCATCGAGCGCGATCTTGCGAAAGATGCTGGGCTCGTCGGCGAGCACCAGCGGAACGGCGGCGTCGCGGTCTAGCTTGAAGCCGTCCGATGAGATCCACACGACAGGCGATGTTCTGAGGACCACGCTGCTGAGCGTCTGGTCCCAGCGGGTCGATATGGTCAGGTCGATCGAACCTTCGCGCAGCGCGGTCAAGAGGAACGGGCTGCGCCCCACATGAATCTCCATCGGCGCCGGACCGATGATCTGCGAACATCGCCGCAATATGGCCGGCAACACCGAATCGGCGAGATCCGCCGGTGCGCCGATCCGGATCGGGTGCTGGCTCTCCTCATCGCGCAGCGCCAGCATCATTTCGTCGTGCAGCATCAGCAGGCGTTTGGCGTAGTCCGCCGCCCGCATGCCCTCGGGCGTGAATTCGTTGTTTCGCCCCGAGCGCTGGAAAAGCCGGACGCCGAGTTGCTCTTCCAGCTTGCGCATCTGCTGGCTGACGGCAGCCTGCGTGCGGTGGACTGCGCCGGCGGCCCTGGCGAAGGTCTGCTCCTCGACGATCGCGGTGAGTGTGCGCAAAACGGCTAGATCGACATATCTCATAAGAAAAGCTTATGTCTTATCTCTCGCTTTTGTCTAGTCCTTGCCGCACCGAATTGACAGGATCAGCGGATCATAACGCCGAACCGACGGCAAACAAGGACTGTATCGATGGTAGACACCGGGACACAGCAGGAAGCCGAGAGGCTGGTCGGGCGCAGCAAGGCGCGCATTAATCAAGACGGCTTAAGTCAGGCGACGCTTGATGTCATGCTGGACGACCTCAAGGCACTTGCGGCGCAAACCGCGATGTGGGGTTCCGACCGCTTTCCCGCTCCCGAGGAGGGCGTGCAGCAGGCGCGTTACCTCATCCGCGAGGATCCGGATCGCACCTATGCGCTTTATCTGAACGTGATGCGTCCGGGAAAGCGCATCCCCCCGCACAACCACACCACATGGGCCTGCATCGCGGCCGTCGAGGGCTGCGAGACCAACCACGTATACAAGCGGCTCGATGACGGGACGAAGCCGGGCCATGCCCGGCTGGAGCAGGCCAAGGAAGTCAATATCGAGCCCGGCAGCGGCCTTGCGCTCATGCCCGACGACATCCATTCCGTCTTCATCGGCGGAGACGACATCATCCGTCATCTGCATTTCTATGGAACGGCGCTCGAGACCCTGAACGACCGGCTGGTGTTCAATCTCGCGGAAAACACCGTCAAGCCCATGGACATCGGCGTCCAGACGAGGCGCTGAACATGCAGGCAGCGCAGACGGTCGACGCCGCGTCACTGAAACAGTGGCTTCATGACGGCGACGAGATCGCCCTCCTCGACGTGCGCGAGCACGGGGAGTACGGCGAGGCCCATCTCTTTTACGGGGTGCCGCTGCCTTTCTCCCGGCTGGAAACAGGACTGGGAAGGCTGGTGCCGCGACGGTCGTGCCGGATTGTCATGTACGATGACGGCGTAAGCGGAGTGGCGGCGCGCGCAGCCGACCGGGCGGTATCCTACGGCTACGAGCGCGTGTTCACACTGGCGGGCGGAGCAGCCGCCTGGCGCCATGCGGGCTTCGAGCTGTTCGCTGGCGTTCATGTTCCGTCCAAGACGTTTGGCGAACTCGTCGAGCATGCCGAAGCGGTGCCCAGCATCGCGGCGGCGGACCTCCGGAAGCTGCTGGCCGAGGGAGGCGACGTGGTCGTCGTCGACAGCCGTCCGGTCGACGAATACCGGAAGATGAACATCCCCGGCAGCCTGTGCTGCCCCAATGGCGAACTGGCCTATCGGATCGGACAGATCGTCACCGATCCCGCGACGACCGTCGTCGTCAATTGTGCGGGGCGCACGCGCAGCATCATCGGGGCGGCGACATTACGTCGCTTCGGCGTGCGCAATCCGGTGCTGGCGCTTGAAAACGGCACCATGGGCTGGCGCCTCGCCGGTTTCGATCTGGAGCATGGCAGCAGCAGGCTCTATCCGGATGCACCCGCCGCGGAGCGGCTCGACCGGCTCAAACACAAGGCCGGGGAAATCGCCAGCCGCCACGGCGTTTCCCGGATCGAGGCGGCGACCGTTGCAAAATGGCTGACGGACCGGACGGCGCGAACCACCTATCTTCTCGACATCAGGACCGAGGAGGAGTTCCGCGCCGATGGGCTTCCCGGCGCCGTATGGGCTCCGGGCGGACAATTGCTCCAGGCTACCGACCAGTGGCTCGGCGTGCGCAATGCCCGCGTCGTGCTGACGGACGACAATGAAGTCCGAGCGATCCTCGTGGCGAGCTGGCTGACCCAACTTGGGTGGGAGACCCATGTGCTGGCCGGTGGCGTCGAGGCCGGGCGCGGCCGTATTTCCGTTCCGCCCGGCATGATCGGCGGGGGTCTTTTGCGGTTCCCTCCCGTCTCGGCCGCCGAACTGGGGAGGCGGGGCGCACAAACCAGGTTCTTCGACGTTCGTTCGTCGATGGAGTACCGCACCGGCCATATTAAGGGCGCTTTCTGGGCGACACGCGCGCGGCTCGAGAAGGCGCTGGAACAGGTCGAAGGGCGGGAGGTGGTCGTCATCGCCGGCGACGACATGGTCGGCCGGGCGTTCGCCGCCGACCTGGAGCGGGCCGGTTGCCGGATCGCCGGCATCCATCTAGGCTCGCCGGAGCGCTGGCGGGAAGCCGGTCTCGTGATGGAAGCGACGCCTCAATCGCCGCCGGATGCCGAATGCATCGATTACCTGTTCTTCGTGCATGACCGTCACGACGATAATCTGGAAGCAGCGCGGCAATACATCGCCTGGGAGACGGGGCTGGCCGACAGGATCGATCGTCAGGAACGCGCTGCCTTCCGCATCCCCGAAAACCGACACGCGGAGGCGAGCTGACAGGAATCATGCTGTCCAACCAACCTTTCGTTCCGCACGGCTCGCATTGGGGCAGCTTCTCGGCGAGGGATAATCGCGGCCGCATCGAGATCGTTCCGTCGCCGATCGATCCCGACCCGTCCCCGCTGTTGCAGGCTTACGCCGATGCCGTCCATCATCCGACGCGCATCGGCAAGCCCCATATCCGCGAAGGCTGGCTGGCGCGGCGCGGCGCAAGCCGTGGCGAGCGTGGAGGCGAAAAATTCGTGCCCGTCTCCTGGGACGAGGCGCTGGCGCTGGCCGCCGCAGAACTCGATGGCGCGCGAAACGGGTACGGCAACGAAGCGATCTTCGGCGGCTCCTACGGATGGTCGAGCGCCGGCCGCTTCCATCACGCGCGCTCGCAGCTTCACCGTTTCCTCAACAGCATCGGCGGCTTTACCGACCAGACCCAGAACTACAGCTATGCCGCCGCCATTACCTTCCTGCCGCATGTGATCGGTTCGATAGAGGCGGTACAGGGACCGGTCAGCAGCCTTGACGGCATCGCCGAGCACACGCGCCTGATGTTGTGTTTCGGCGGCATCTCGCCCGGCAACATGCAGGTCGAAGCCGGCGGCCACGGCATGCACAGCGGTTACGAATGGCTGAGGCTTTGCGCGCGGGCGGGCATGCGCCTCGTCAACATCTCCCCTGTCTGCCACGAACTGCCGGAGGGCGTCGAGGCGGAGTGGGTCCCAATCCGGCCGGGAACCGATACGGCCGTCATTCTGGCGATGGCTTATGTGCTGTTGAGCGAGGGGCGGCACGATGCCGGCTTCCTGAACGCGCATTGTGTCGGAGCGCCGGAGATCGAGCGCTATCTCGACGGCCGCGCGGACGGCGTGACCAAGGACCCGCGATGGGCGGAAGCGATATCGGGGGTCCCCGCTTCCACCATCGCCGAACTTGCGCGCGCCCTCGTCTCGGCAAGATCGTTCATCACCGGCTCCTGGTCCCTGCAGCGCGCCGACAGGGGCGAGCAGCCGCTGTGGGCGATCATCACGCTGGCTGCCTTCGTCGGCCAGATCGGCCTGCCGGGGGGCGGCTTTGCTTTCGGCTTGTGGTCGATCAACGGCATGGGCAACGCGCGCCGCCCGATCTCTTCGCCGCGCCTCCCGGTCGGCTCGAATCCGACCCGTAGTTTCATCCCGGTGGCGCGCGTCAGCGACATGCTGCTCGATCCGGGGGGAAGCTATCGCTTCAACGGCGGCGAGCGCATCTTCCCCCGCATCGAGGTGATCTATTGGTGCGGCGGCAATCCCTTCCACCATCACCAGGACATCAATCGGCTGGTCTCGGCCTTCAAAAGACCGCGAACGGTCATCGTGCAGGACATCTGGTGGACGGCGACGGCGCGGCATGCCGACATCGTGCTGCCGGCAACGACGACTTTCGAGCGCAACGATATCGGCGGCAGCGCCCGCGACCGCTTCCTGATCGCCATGAAGCAGACCACCGCCCCGGTGGGACAATCGCGGGACGATTTCGAGATCTTTCGCGAGCTTTCCCAGCGCATGGATGCCGGCGGGGCCTTTGACGAGGGCCGATCCGAGATGGAATGGCTGAGGCATATCTACGGCGAGGTGCGCAACAATGCCGGCAAGGCGGGCATCGATATTCCGGATTTCGATGCGTTCTGGGAGAAGGGTTCGCTCGAGATCCCGCGGCCCGACAAGCCGTTTACGCTGTTCGAGGCCTTTCGCCGTGCCCCCGAAGCGGCCGCGCTGGCGACGCCTTCGGGCAAGATCGAGCTGTTCTCGGAGCGCATCGCAGCCTTCGGTCTCGATGATATCGGGGGCCATGCCGAATGGGTTCCGCCGGCGGAATGGCTTGGCGCCGCCGAGCCCGACGAGCTTCACCTGATCAGCCTGCAGCCGCGCACCCGGCTGCACAGTCAGCTGGATATCGGCTCGGTGAGCGTCGCCTCAAAGATCGGCGGACGCGAGCCCATATGGATGAATCCGGCCGACGTGGCTCGGCTTGGACTGCGCGGCGGCGACATCGTGCGCGTCCACAACCGTCGCGGCGAGGTGCTGGCGGGCGTGCTTGCCACCGATCGCGTCATGCCCGGCGTCGCGGTGCTCGCGACCGGGGCCTGGTATGACCCCGAGCGTCCGGGAGTGGCCGGCACCCTCGACAAGCACGGCAACAGCAACGTCCTGACCTTCGACCGAGGCAGTTCGCAGCTTACGCAGGCGCCGTCTCCGCAATCCTGCCTTGTCCGCGTCGAACGATACGATCGCGTCGCGCCGGATCTCAGCGTGCTCGACGCGCCTTCGTTCGCTTCGGCCAGAACATATGAGGAGGACCGGCCGTGATCACCGTTTGGGGGCGCACGAATTCGCCCAACGTCGCCAAGGTCCTCTGGACGCTCGACGAATTGGAACTCGCTTATGAACGCATCGATGCCGGCGGCGCCTTCGGCCTCACTGGCGAACCGGAATATCTGGCCATGAATCCCAACGGCCGTATTCCGGTCTGCCGCGACGGTGAGGTCGTCATCTGGGAATCCAACGCGATCGTCCGTTATCTCGCGAGCCGCTACGGCGAAGGGCTGCTCCGGCATGAGAACGCCGGCCGCCGGTCCCTGGACGACCGCTGGATGGATTGGGCCTCGCTGACATTCTATCAACCGGTGCTTGCGCTTCACCGTGCCGCCAAGATGGAAGCGGGCGCCGGGCGGGACGAAGCGATCACCAAGGCCCGGGTTTCCCTGGGCGAACCTGTCTCCGTGTTGTCGAAAGTACTGAAAGACAAGAAGCATATCGCCGGCGACGCCTTCGGGATCGGCGATATCGCGCTTGCTCCGCATGTGCACCGGCTCATGAATGCGGCCGGGCTCTTCGAGCCTGGCGAGGCGATTGCCGCATATCACCGGCGCATAGTTGGGCGGGTCGCCTTCTCACGTCACGCCGCGAGCATTCTCTAATGCCGGCGCCGGCTGTCTTCGGACCGGTACGATCACGCCCTCGCAGCCATGGTTCCGTTCGTCCGAACGTCATGATTTCCAATCAGGAAATTGTTGCCGGCAATCGTGGACACGGGCCGGTGCGACGGTCAATCTCACGTCATAACAAGATGGGGAAAGCTCTCCCTGACGGAGGGCGGCAATCGGGCGATAACGCCCGGGTAAGACAAGAACGGGAGCTGCGCTCTTGCTGGTCTTGAAAACACGTCCTCGGGCACGGCGATGAAACGCGTCATGCTGCGCAACCCGCAGGACACGGTGCTTTCGGTGATCTTCATCGCCATCGGCCTCGGTGGCCTGGTGATATCGCTCGGTTATCCCATGGGCACCCTGCTGCGCATGGGGCCGGGTTACTTCCCCAGCATCATCTTCTCGGGCCTTATCCTCGTCGGCATCATTGTCGCGATAGGATCGCTGCGCTTCGATGGACCGAGGCTGGAAGCGTGGAACTGGCGGGCCATCATCTTCCTGCTCGGTTCCGTGCTGGTGTTCGCGCTCCTCATGCGGCCGCTGGGGTTCATCGCGGCGATCGTCCTGTCCGTCTTCGTGTCCGGCCTCGCCCACTCGCCGTTTCGGCCTATCCGCATATTGTTGCTGGGCTGCGGGCTCGCCCTCGCTTCGGCCCTGATATTCGTCACCGCCCTCGGGCTGCCGATCAGGTTGTGGCCATGATAGACAATCTTCTCCTCGGCCTGTCGGAGGCCGGTACGTGGATGAACCTCGGCTTCTGCTTCATCGGGGTGATGCTCGGCACCGTCATCGGCATCCTGCCCGGCCTCGGCCCGGTGGCTACGATGTCGATCCTGTTGCCGATAACCTTCGGCCTGCCGGCTCCGACCGCCCTCATCATGCTCGCCGGCATCTATTACGGCGCCCAGTATGGCGGGTCCACCACCGCGATTCTCGTCAACCTTCCCGGCGAGGCATCGTCGGTGATTACGGCCATCGACGGCTACAAGATGGCGCTCTCCGGGCGTGCCGGCGCGGCCCTGGCCATCGCGGCGCTGGGCTCGTTCTTCGCTGGAACCGTGTCGACGATGCTCATCGCCGCGCTCGGTCCGTTATTGACCAAGCTCGCGCAGGTATTCTGGCCGACCGAATATTTCTCCCTGATGGTCCTGGGCCTCGTCTGCTGCACGATCCTTGCCCATGGCTCGGTCATCAAGTCGATCGGCATGACTTTCCTCGGCCTCGCCCTGGGCACGGTCGGTTCCGATGTCACCAGCGGCTATCTGCGCTTCACCTTCGGGTTCATCGACTTGAGCGACGGGCTGGACTTCGTCACCGTCGCGACCGGCCTGTTCGGCATTGCCGAGATCCTGCGCAACCTGGAGAACCCCGAGCGGCGGAGCATCGTCACCCAGCGGATCAGCCGCCTGTGGCCGTCGAAAACCGAATTCGCCCAAGCGTGGCCGGCGGTCGTCCGCGGCACGGCGATCGGCTCTATCCTCGGCACCCTGCCGGGCGGCGGCGCGACGCTCAGTTCCTTCGCCTCCTATACGCTCGAGAAGAAATTGTCCGCGCACCCGGAAAAATTCGGCAAGGGCGCCATCGAGGGCGTCGCCGGTCCCGAATCCGCCAATAACGCAGGCGCGCAGGCGGCGTTCATCCCGCTGCTTTCGCTCGGTATTCCCTCGAATGCGGTGATGGCCGTGATGATCGGCGCCCTGATGATCCAGGGCATCGCTCCGGGGCCAATGGTCATGTCCCAGCAGCCGGCTCTGTTCTGGGGCCTGATCGTCAGCATGTGGATCGGCAACGCCATGCTGCTCGTCATCAATCTCCCGATGGTCGGCCTGTGGGTGCGGCTATTGAAGGTGCCCTACGATCTTCTCTACCCGGTCGTGCTCATCTTCTGCTGCATCGGCGTCTATACGATCTCCAACAATACCTTCTTCATCATCGTCATGGCCTGCTTCGCGCTCGGCGGCTACATCCTCCTCAAGCTCGAATGCGAGTTGGCGCCGCTGCTGCTCAGCTTCGTGCTGAGTCCCTTGATCGAGGAGAACCTGCGCCGGGCGCTGTTGCTGTCGCGTGGCGACCCCATGACTTTCGTCACCAGGCCGATCAGCCTGGGCCTGCTGATCGCCGCGGTGCTGCTGCTAGCGATGGTGTGCCTGCCCTATATCAATCGAACAAGAGAAAAAGCATTCGCAGAATAGAGGAGAACAACCGATGTCGCATTCGATTACACGCAGGACGGCAGTACTTGGAGCCGTCGCCATACTCTCGGCGGGGCTCTCGGCAGCGCCGGTGCTTGCCCAGGACAACTATCCCTCCAAACCGGTCAACCTCGTCGTGCCGTGGGCTCCCGGCGGGTCGGCCGACATTCTGGCGCGCACGATCGGCGATCCGCTTTCCGCGGCGCTGGGGCAGCCCGTCGTGATCGTCAACCAGCCCGGCGCGGGAGGCACCACCGGCAGCGCGATGGTGGCGCGGTCGGCGCCGGACGGCTACACGCTGCTCGTTTCCAACATCGGAAGCCAGGCCATCGCGCCGCATGTCTACGGCAAGCAGATCCCCTACGACGCGCTAAAGGATTTCACGCCGATCGCCCAGCTCGTCCAGCAGCCGAACGTGCTTTTGGTGGGAAATGCCGTCAAGGCCAAGACGGTCGATGAGTTCGTGGCGTGGATGAAAGCCAATCCGGGAACGCCATACGCAACTCCCGGCGTCGGCAATTCGCCGCATCTTGCGGGCGAATATCTAAAGGAAGTCTATGGGATCGACATGACGGCCGTGCCGTATAACAGCGGCGGCGAGGTCAACAACGCGCTGGCGAGCGGCCAGATCGAGGTCGCCATTTCCAATATGCCCGAAGCGATCACCGCTGTCCGCAACGGTCAGGCCAGGGCGCTGGCCGTGTCTTCCAAGGATCGTTCCGAGCTGATGCCGGACATTCCCACCTTCACCGAACTGGGCAAGCCCGAACTCGTGGTGATCTCGTGGCAGGGCGTCGTCGGACCGGCAGGGATGGATACGGCCATCGTGGACAAGCTGAACGCGGCGGTCAACAAAGTGCTGAGCGATCCGGAAATCCGCAAGCGGCTGCTGACCAACGGCGCCGAACCTACCGGCGGAACGCCCGCCGATTCGGCGGCATTCATGAAGGACCAGTACGACCATTTCGCGAAACTGGTGAAGCTCGCCCATCTCGAGCCGAAGCAGAAATGACCGATAAGGAAGCCGGGGCATCGCCCCGGCTTCTCGCTATTGACGCACAAGTCGGGAGGTCAAGATGAAACGCCGCTTCGGAGTGCTGGTGCCGCCGGTGAATGTCGCGGTAGAAAACGAATTCAGCCGTTTCCTGCCGCCAATGATGGAGATGCATGTCGGCCGGCTTCTGCGTCGCGAGCTGGTCATGTCGGCAAAGAGCCAGAAGGAGATGCTTGCCTCCGCCGAGCCGGTCTCCGAAAGCCTGATGCGCACGCAACCGGAGGTTTTGCTGTTTTGCTGTACCAGCGCCAGCTTCATGGATGGGCTGGGCAAGGACATGGAGATTTCCAACTGGCTTGAAGAACTGACCGGAGTGCCGGCGGCAACGACTTCCACCGCGGTGGTCAAGGCGCTTAAAGACTGCGGGGCAAAACGCATCCTGCTGTTCACGCCTTACAGCGAGGATTACAACGCGCTCGCCCGATCCTTTTTTGAACAGAACGGGTTCAAGGTCGAGCATCTGCTCGGATTCCACTGCAAGACGCCCGACATCACCGGCACGGTCGAAAGCAGCCGCGTCGCCGAAATGCTCCTTCGGGAGCGGGCCAGGGTGGCCGAAGTCGACGCGGTGTTCATAAGCTGCTGCAACCTGCACGCCATGGATCAGGTGGCGATGCTGGAAGCCGAGCTCGGCAAGCCGGTGCTGAGCTCCAATTCGTGCACTTTGTGGTGGGCCATCGACCGCATGGGGCTTGCCCGGACGCGTCTCGGACTGGGCCAGGCCTTCGACGGGATCTCGGCCAGCCGGTCCGGCACGGCATGCGACACGGCGGTCGCGTGAGCACGGTGAACGACCGCGCCGGCGCCGTCCCGGCCAACGATTTCGGCGATCTTGCCCGTATTGCGGAAACGGCATCCGGATTCCGCCTGGCGGGGATGCCGCCCACCGTAGTGAACCAGGCCAGATTGACCGTGCTCGACACGATCGGATGCATGGTTGCCGGCAGCGACAGCGCGGGAGCGGCAAAGCTGATTGCCGCCGAGATTTCCGCTGCGGGCGAAGGTCCGGCCTCCGTCTTCGGCACAAGGCACAAATTCCCAATGCAGGCGGCGGCGCGGCTCAACGGCTATATGGGCGATGTGTTCGAGCACAACGACCTGATCAGCGGCCATGCCGGGATCGCCAACGTCGCGGCCCTGCTGGCGCTGTCGGAAGCCAGGGAGGCGTCGGGAGCGGAATTCCTGGAAGCGCTGGTGATCGGTCTGGAGGTCACCTCGGCGGTCTATCTGGGTGCGTGGGACGGCATGACGGCCTATACGAAGCCCTTTGAAGAGGTGGCGATCTCGCCCCCCAGCATCCCCAACAGCATCGGCGTGGCGGCCGCGGCCGCGCATCTGATGGGCTTGGGCGCGGACGGTATGGCGCGGGCGATGGCGATCAGCGCATCCATTGCCGGCTGGTGCCCGGCGGAAGCCGTCTTTCGCAGTGGCGGCGACATCAAGCCGCTGCTCTTTGGAGGATGGCCCGCCTCGGCGGGATTGCAGGCGGCGGCCTATGCGTCGGCCGGCCTCACGGGGCCGGCGCGCGTCCTCGAAAGCGAGGTCGGCTATTATTCGACGATTGCCCGTCGGGGCCACCCGGCGCCGTCGATCGGCAAGGTGTGGCGCGTGGAGCGCCCGCGCCGCAAACTGCACGCATGCTGCGGCTATATCCATTCGGCCTTCGACATGCTGGTAGACATGCGCCAGTGTCGCGTGCCGCTTTCCGAGGCAGCCGAAATCCGGGTGTTCGTCCCCTCCTTTGTCGTCGGCTGCATCTCCAAACCGGCGCTTCCCACGGAATCGCTGGGGACCGTCTTTCACGGCGAGTACAGTTTCGCCCTTGCGGTCGCGGGCGTCGAAATCATCGAGCCCGAACATAGCACCGGCTGCGCGGAGTTCTCCGCGCGCGCCGATGTGAGGGACGCATTCTCCCGCATCCGTATCCGTGCCGACTGGGACCTGACGCATTCGCTGCAAAGCAGGGTGGTCGTGATCGCGCCCGACGGGACGGAAATGGCAAGCATGTACAGTCATTCGCCACGCGGGGCGGCCGACAACCCGATGACCGCCGAGGATGTGCGCGCCAAGTTCATGCGCCAGGCCGGCGCCCGCCTTGTTGATCGCGAACTCCAGGATTTCGTCGGCGCCGTGGACCGGCTCGACCGGAGCCCCGACACGGCCTGGCTGGTCAATGCCCTAAACCCGGCGCCGCATAAGAGCATGATGCGATTGGATTGAATCGCATCATGCCCTTATCTTTTTGCTTGAGCATGATCTTTTCGGAAAACCGGTGCCCACTATTCCGCCCGCAATTGCGAGGAAGCAGAACGATAG
>JAKDNM010000093.1 GCA_030456445.1 Hyphomicrobiales bacterium | reverse complement strand
TGCGCTTCGGCGGGCTCGATCCGGACGAATACCAGGGCTTTGCCTGGGGCATGGGTATAGATCGCATCGCCATGCTGAAATACGGCATGCCCGATTTGCGCGCCTTCTTCGACGCCGATGTGCGCTGGCTGACGCATTACGGTTTCAGGCCGCTCGACATCCCGACGCTGTTTGGAGGATTGAGCACTTGATTTAATTGTGCCTACGATTAAATGGGGGAGGAATGGAACTTGAGTGGGATGAACGGAAGCGACAGCAAACGTTGAGGGAAAGAGGCCTGGATTTCGCCGATGTGGACCGTTTTGAATTTGCGAGTGCATTGACGCTTCCTGATCTGCGTCAGGACTATGGTGAGAAGCGGTTCAATTCCACAGGCTATCTGGACGGTAGGCTGTGCAGCCTTTGCTGGACCATCAGAATTAGGCGTTTCCGGATCATATCTCTGAGGAAATGCAATGAGCGCGAACGCAAGAGTTACGAAAAAGCTTCCGGCCCTGCCGACGCTCGATGATGTCGATAGCGGCAAGGTAACGTTGGACGAATATGAAATCGCCCATCGCGAGGACATTCCCGAGTGGACGGATGCGGATTTCTCGCGCGCCCGGCCCATGCGTGAAATGTTCCCTGAGATCGTCGAGGCGTTTGAAAAGAAGCGTGGCCAGCGCGGCCCGCAGAAAGCGCCGATCAAGGAACGCGTCGGTCTCAGGCTCGATCACGAAATTGTCGCCCATTTCCGCGCCACGGGCCCCGGTTGGCAGGGCCGTATCAACGAAGTCCTTGCCAAACACGTCAAGAGCGCCGGCAGATGAGCGCGCCCCATGCCGGTTCCTGCCGCTGCGGCGCGGTGCGCTTCGAGACGTCCGCCGAGCCGCATCATGTCAGCTATTGCCATTGCGCCGATTGCCGCCAGGCGACTGGCGCGCCGGTATCGGCCTTTGTCGGCTTCCACGACAACGAGGTCGAATTTTCCGGCAAGGAGCCGAAGACCTTCGAGAACGGGCCGGTGACGCGGGGCTTCTGCGGTGTTTGCGGCTCGCCGCTCTACTATGTCGATGCCCGCCTGCCCGGCGAGGTCTATTTCATGCTCGGCGCCATGGAACAGCCGGCCTATTTCAAGCCGACGCACCACGCCTATGTGCGCGAGCAGCTTCCTTTCGTCCACATGCCCGACGGCCTGCCTCGGCACCTGAAATCCAGCGTGCCGCGCCCTGATAACGGAACGGTAAAATGAAGTTCACGCTTTCCTGGCTCAAGGACCATCTTGAGACCGACGCCATGCTCGCCGAGATCACCGAGCGGCTGACCATGATCGGGCTCGAGGTCGAGCATGTAGACGACAAGGCGGCGCTGAAACCCTTCGTCATCGCGAAGGTGCTGACCGCCGTGCAGCATCCCGACGCCGACCGCCTGCGGGTACTGACGGTCGACATCGGCTCTGGCAGCACCATTCAGGTCGTCTGCGGCGCGCCCAACGCCCGCGCGGGCCTGATTGGCGCCTTCGCCGCGCCGGGCGCCTATGTGCCGGGCATCGACACCACACTGTCGATCGGCAAGATCAGGGGTGTCGAGAGCCATGGCATGATGTGCTCCGAGCGCGAGCTTCAGCTTTCCGACGAGCATAGCGGCATCATCGACCTGCCGGCGGACGCCCCGGTCGGCGCGAGCTTCGCCGCATATGCCCATCTCGACGATCCCGTCATCGAGATCAATCTGACGCCGAACCGGCCCGACTGCACCAGCATCCACGGTATCGCGCGCGACCTCGCCGCCGCCGGCCTCGGCCGGTTGAAGGCCGGCGCGATCGAGCCTGTGGCGGGCAAGGGCGCGTGCCCGGTCAAGGTGACGATAGAGGCGCCGGATCTGTGCCCCGGCTTCGCACTTCGGCTTGTGGGGGGCGTCAAGAACGGCCCTTCGCCGAAATGGATGCAGCAGCGCCTGATCGCGATCGGCCTGCGCCCCATCAACGCGCTGGTCGACATCACCAACTATCTCACCTTCGACCGGGGCCGGCCGCTGCACGTCTTCGATGCGGCCAAGGTCAAGGGCAATCTCGTCGTTCGCCGTGCCCGAGAAGGCGAAAAGGTGCTGGCGCTCGACGGTCGCGAATACACACTGACGCCTCGGATGTGCGCCATCGCCGACGATAGCGGTGTCGAATCCATCGCCGGCGTCATGGGCGGCGAGCATTCCGGCTGCGACGAGAACACCAAGGACGTGCTGATCGAATCCGCACTTTGGGACCCGATGGCAACCGCCCGGACAGGCCGCGATCTCGGCGTCATCACCGACGCGCGCTACCGCTTCGAGCGCGGTGTCGATCCGGAATTCATGGTGCCGGGTATCGAGCTTGCCACCCGCATGGTGATGGAGCTTTGCGGCGGGAGCCCGAGCGATACGGAAGTCGTCGGCTATGCCGGGCCACCGAACAAGACCGTCAGTTTCCCCGTCGCCGAGGTGAAGCGCTTGACCGGCCTCGACGTGCCGGCCGGAGAGAGCCTGTCGATCCTCGATCGGCTTGGCTTCAAGTCACATGGGAAGGGTGGTGTCGTTGATGTCGACGTGCCCTCCTGGCGGCCTGACGTGGACGGCAAGGCCGATCTGGTCGAGGAGGTCATGCGTATCCATGGCGTGAACAAGATCCCCTTCGAGCCGATGGTCAGCCACGACGCCGTCAACGGCAGGATACTGACCACGCTCCAGTTACGCACCCGCGCCGCCCGCCGGGCGCTCGCCGTGCGCGGCATGATGGAGGCGATCACCTGGTCCTTCATCCCCGCCAGGCACGCGGCGCTCTTCGGCGGCGGCAAGCCGGAACTCAGGCTCGCCAATCCGATAGCCGCCGACATGTCCGACATGCGCCCGTCGCTTTTGCCGGGGCTGCTTGCGGCAGCCCAACGCAACGCCGATCGCGGCTTTGCCGACGTGGCGCTGTTTGAGGTTTCCGGCAGCTATGAGGGCGACACGCCTCAAGCGCAGCGGCGCGCGGCGGCAGGCGTGAGGCGCGGCACGGCGAAGCTCGAAGGCTCGGGCCGCAACTGGGCCGGCAATGCGCAGGCCGTCGGCGTCTTCGACGCCAAGGCGGACGCGCTCGCCGCGCTCGAGGCCGCCGGCGCGCCGGTCGATAAATTGCAGGTCGAGGCCGGCGGGCCGAACTGGTATCACCCCGGCCGCTCGGGCACGATCAAGCTTGGACCGAAGAACGTGCTCGGCACCTTCGGCGAGTTCCATCCGAAGACATTGGAAGAGCTCGACGTTGATGGTCCGGTGTGCGGCTTCGAGGTATTCATCGATGCCGTGCCGGAGCCCAAGCAGAAGGCCACCCGGACAAAACCCAGGCTCGACCTTTCCGCCTTCCAGGCGGTGAAGCGCGACTTCGCCTTCGTGGTCGACCGGACAGTGGAGGCCGGCAGTCTTGTGCGCGCGGCGGCCGCCGCCGACCGCAAGCTGGTTACCGGCGTGTCCGTCTTCGACGTCTTCGAGGGTGCCTCGATCGGCGAAGGCAAGAAGTCGATCGCCATCGAGGTCGCCATCCAGCCGGTCGAGCGCACGCTCACCGACGAGGATTTCGAGGCCCTTGCCGGCCGCATCGTGGAGAATGTGAAGAAGCAGACCGGCGGCGTGCTGCGGGGTTGATCGGGATGGCCGACATGCGCATGGTCGACCTGCCTTGCGGCGAAAAGGTGCCGGCGCTTGGTCAAGGCACGTGGCACATGGGCGAGGACCGGCGTCGGCGCGCGAACGAAGTCGCCGCGTTGAAGCTCGGCATCGATCTCGGGATGACCTTGATCGACACGGCCGAGATGTACGGCTCGGGCGGCGCGGAGGAGGTGACGCGTGAGGCGATCGCCGGCCAGCGCGACAGGGTGTTCCTCGTCAGCAAGGTCTTGCCGTCCAACGCCTCGCATGGCGGCGTCATACGAGCCTGCGAAGCCAGCCTGCGCCGTCTTGGCACCGATCGGATCGATCTCTACCTCCTCCATTGGCGCGGCCGCACGCCGCTTGCCGAGACGGTAGGCGCGTTCGAGGCGCTGAAGCGCAGCGGCAAGGTACGCCATTGGGGCGCGAGCAATTTCGATACCGACGACATGGAGGAGCTGGCCGCCGTCGAAAGCGGAACGGCGGTCCAGACCAACCAGATCCTCTATAATCTCTCCTGCCGCGGCGTCGAATACGACCTGATGCCCTGGTCAAGCCAGCGCGGTATTCCGCTCATGGCCTATTCGCCGGTGAACCAGGGCAGCCTGGGCGGAGACCGGAAGATCGAGGCCATCGCCAGGCGGCATGGCGCGACCCCGGCCCGGATCGCACTCGCCTGGGCCTTGCGGCACAAGGGCGTCATCGCCATCCCGAAGGCGGTCGAACCCGATCATGTACGCGACAACAGGGCGGCGCTGGATCTCGAACTGGACGAGGCCGATCTCGCCGAGCTTGATCGCGCTTTCCCGCCGCCACGGCGCAAGGAGCCGCTGGCAATGATCTGACGGCTTGACTGCCGTTTCATGTTACCGGCCAGATGCTGCGCTCGCCCTATGGCATGGATGCCGGCACCCCATCTATTCCAACGTCGTACAATTCGACATGAGGCTGAAGGCAAGACGGAAATAGGCGGCCTCTTCGGCCATGCGGCCAATCATCCCGGCGACGCTGCATCGACAATATCGATTTGCTCAACTCCGCCCCATAATGCAAAAGCGATTATGAAAAAGAGGACGGTTCGCTGAGCAGGAAAATCTGGCCGTTGGTCGGGCTGGCCGCGGTGGCGCTATCGGTCTGGCTGCTTTACCACGAATTGCGCGGGATCTCGTTTGCGGATCTGGGCGACAGCTTCGCCGCGATCAGCGGGCGTAGCTGGCTGCTGGCCTGCGTCGCGACCCTCGCGGCCTATACGGCGCTGGCCGGCTACGACCGCATCGCGCTGATGCATCTCGGACGCAAGGTCAGTCCGCTCTTCGTCGCGCTGACATCGTTCACCGCCTATGCGCTGGCGCACAATATCGGCGCCTCGGTCTTTTCGGGCGCGGTCGTCCGCTACCGTGCCTATTCGTCGCGAGGGCTGACGGCGACCGAGGTCGGCGTGCTGGTCGCTTTCTGTTCCTTCACCTTCGCGCTGGGTACGCTGCTTTTGACCGGGCTCGTGCTCCTCCTCAGGCCGGAGATACTGGAGCGCTTCGTCGATATGCTCCCCGTCGAAGCGTCCGCCACCACCGGCGTGGTGCTGCTGGCTTTGGTGATGCTCTATGTCGTGGGCTCATGGCTGCATCTCAAGCCGCTCAGGCTCGGCCGCTTCGAACTGCAATATCCGCGCCTGCCGATCGTCGCCCGTCAGTTGCTGATCGGCCCGGTGGAACTCGCCGCCGCGGCGGCCATCGTCTATTTTGCGCTGCCGGCGGCAGGAAACCCCGGCTACCTGATCGTGCTCGGCATCTTCATGATCTCGTTCTCGATTGCGCTCATCAGCCATGCGCCGGGCGGGCTTGGCGTGCTGGAACTCGCCTTCATCAATGGGCTGCCAGAGATGAACGAGGCCGACGTTCTGGCGGCGCTGATCGTCTTTCGCCTGCTCTACCTGATCGTGCCCTTCATCCTGTCGCTGTTCATGATACTGCTCTTCGAGCGGCAGCAATATCGGCACGGGGACGAGTGAGCGCTAACCTCCACGGCCTTCACGTTTCGTGAAAGACGAGGCCGCGATGGCGAGCCAGCCGAAGATCATGGCCGTGCCGCCGGTCGGCGCGGCCATCGGGAACAGGCGGTGGCCGGCGAAGTCGCGCATGACCAGGTCGCCGCAGAAGATCATGAGGCCGGCAAGCAGGATGGCGCCGCCCGCCGTCAGGACGCGGCCGCGCCCGAAGAAGCCGATCGCCAGCAGCGCCGGTGCATGCATGAGAAGGAAGGGCGCGGCGATGCCGATATCGTGCCCGCCTCCATGGGCTGCCGCCGCCGAGAGCGCCACGCCTGCCGCGCCTGCAAGCCCGCCGGCGAAGATGAAGAACCTGCCCATCGCTGAAACCGCCTCGCTTCCCGAAACCTGCCTCTGTCATATGCGAGCCGGCGGCAAAGTGGAATGTGGCCGTTTGCCGGGCTTTCCGCTGCAATTCATCGGAGGAAGCAGCTTGCACGGTTTTGTACCGGTTCTTATATACGCCGCGACACCGGTCGCGATGGGTGCATGCCATAGCGGACGGAATTTCTTGTGAACAGGGGCCGTCATCGGAACGCCTTTAACGGGTCCATCGGCGGCCTGCTTAGCGGAGAGAAAACAAATGGCAAAAGTAATCGGTATCGATCTTGGAACGACCAACTCCTGCGTAGCCGTGATGGACGGCAAGGACGCCAAAGTCATTGAGAACGCGGAGGGCGCGCGCACGACGCCGTCGATCGTCGCGTTCACGGATTCGGATGAACGCCTCGTCGGCCAGCCGGCCAAGCGTCAGGCCGTCACCAATCCGGAGGGCACCGTTTTTGCGGTCAAGCGCCTCATCGGCCGTCGCTTTGACGATCCGGTCACCGACAAGGACAAGAAGCTTGTCCCCTATCATATCGTCAAGGCCGACAATGGCGACGCCTGGGTCGAGGCGTCCGGCAAGAAATATTCCCCCTCGCAGATTTCGGCTTTCATCCTCCAGAAGATGAGGGAGACGGCGGAGAGCTATCTCGGCGAGAAGGTCGAGAAGGCCGTCATCACCGTTCCCGCCTACTTCAACGACGCCCAGCGCCAGGCGACCAAGGACGCCGGCAAGATCGCGGGCCTTGAAGTGCTGCGTATCATCAACGAGCCGACCGCAGCCGCGCTCGCCTACGGCCTCGACAAGAAGAAGGCCGGCACCATCGCCGTCTACGACCTTGGCGGCGGCACCTTCGATATCTCGATCCTCGAAATCGGCGACGGCGTGTTCGAGGTGAAGTCGACCAACGGCGACACCTTCCTCGGCGGCGAGGATTTCGACATGCGTCTGGTTGGCTACCTGGCCGACGAGTTCAAGAAGGAACAGGGCATCGACCTGAAGAACGACAAGCTGGCGCTCCAGCGGCTGAAGGAAGCCGCCGAGAAGGCCAAGATCGAGCTGTCGTCCACGACGCAGACCGAGATCAACCTGCCCTTCATCACCGCTGACGCCACCGGCCCCAAGCATCTGACGCTGAAGCTTACCCGCGCCAAGTTCGAGCAACTTGTCGACGATCTGGTGCAGCGCACGATCGAGCCGTGCAAGGCCGCGCTCAAGGATGCCGGCGTCAAGGCCGGCGAGATAGACGAAGTGGTGCTGGTCGGCGGCATGACCCGCATGCCCAAGGTCCAGGAAGTGGTGAAGAACTTCTTCGGCAAGGAACCGCACAAGGGCGTCAATCCCGATGAAGTCGTGGCGCTTGGCGCCGCCATTCAGGCAGGCGTGCTGCAGGGCGACGTCAAGGATGTGCTGCTCCTCGACGTGACGCCGCTTTCGCTCGGGATCGAGACGCTGGGCGGCGTGTTCACACGCCTGATCGAGCGCAATACGACGATCCCGACCAAGAAGTCGCAGACCTTCTCCACCGCCGAGGACAATCAGGGCGCGGTGACGATCCGCGTCTTCCAGGGTGAGCGCGAGATGGCGGCCGACAACAAGATGCTTGGCCAGTTCGACCTGGTCGGCATTCCGCCGGCCCCGCGCGGCGTGCCGCAGATCGAGGTCACCTTCGACATCGACGCCAACGGCATCGTCAACGTCTCGGCCAAGGACAAGGGCACCGGCAAGGAGCACCAGATCCGGATCCAGGCGTCCGGAGGCTTGAGCGACGCCGACATCGACAAGATGGTCAAGGACGCCGAGGCCAATGCCGACGCCGACAAGAAGCGGCGCGCGCTGGTCGAGGCGAAGAACCAGGCCGAGGCGCTGGTCCATTCGTCCGAGAAGTCGCTCAAGGACTATGGCGACAAGGTTTCCGCCGAAGACCACAAGGCCATCGAGGATGCGATCGCCAGCTTGAAGTCGGCCGCCGAGGGCGAGGACGCCGACGACATCACGGCCAAGACCCAGACGCTTGCCGAAGTGTCGATGAAACTCGGCCAGGCCATGTACGAGGCCCAGCAGGCCGAGGCGGCGAATACCGACGCCGAGGCCGATGCGAAGGCTTCCGGCGAGGATGTGGTCGACGCGGACTTCGAGGAGATCAACGACGACGAGAGCAAGAAGTCGGCCTGATCGCCTGAAGGAACTTCAACGGAGAGCCCGGCCCGCGCCGGGCTCTTTCACATTGCGTGTTCCAGGCCGGGTTCTCCATTGCTTCGGCCCAGGGATAGTGGACATCATATGCCGCTTGGGGAAAATCCACCGGCAACGGCCAAAAATAACTCCGCAAACGCCCGCGATTATGGCATTTCGGCTTCCGGCTTACTAAATCGGGGCTAAACGCTGGCGCGAGGGGTCTGATAGCGCCGGCAGCGATGAGGAAGCGGGCAATTGGAAATGCAGGCTGACTTTTATGAAACGCTCGGCGTTTCCAAAGGATGCGGCGAGAAGGAACTGAAAGCGGCCTTTCGCAGGCTTGCCATGCAGTTCCACCCCGACCGCAATCCGGGCGACGATGCCTGCGAGCACAAATTCAAGGAAATCAACCAGGCCTACGAGATCCTGAAGGACCCGCAGAAGCGCGCCGCCTATGACCGCTTCGGCCACGCCGCGTTCGAGAATGGCGGCATGGGGCGCGGCGCGGCGAACGGCTTCGCGGCCGGCGGCTTCGCCGATATCTTCGAGGATATTTTCGGCGAGATGATGGGAGGGCGCCAGCGCCGCTCCTCCGGCGGGCGCGAACGCGGCGCCGATTTGCGCTACAATATGGAGATATCGTTGGAGGAGGCGTATGCCGGCAAGACGGCGCAAATTCGCGTGCCGACCTCCGTGCAATGCTCCGAATGCTCCGGTTCCGGCGCCAGGCCGGGTACGCAGCCGACCACCTGTCCGCTCTGCGCGGGTTCGGGCCGCGTCCGCGCCGCGCAAGGCTTTTTCTCCGTCGAACGCACCTGCCCGCAATGCCAGGGGCGCGGCCAGACGATCAAGGATCCCTGTCCCAAATGTGCCGGTAACGGACGGGTGACGGAAGAGCGTTCGCTTTCGGTCAACATCCCGTCCGGCATCGAGGACGGCACGCGCATCCGGCTCGCAGGCGAGGGCGAGGCGGGCCTGCGTGGCGGCCCCTCCGGCGACCTCTACATCTTCCTGTCGGTCAAGCCGCACGAATTTTTCCAGCGCGACGGGGCGGACCTTTATTGCCGCGTGCCGATTTCCATGACAACGGCGGCGCTCGGCGGCTCCTTCGAGGTCGCCACGCTCGATGGCACCCAGACCCGCGTGAAGGTGCCCGAGGGCACGGAGCACGACCGCCAGTTTCGCCTGAAAGGCAAGGGCATGCCGGTGCTGCGCCAGTCGCAGTTGGGCGATCTCTATATCCAGGTCGCGGTCGAGACGCCGCAGAGCCTGACCCGGCGTCAGCGCGAACTGCTTGAGGAGTTCGAGCAGCTTTCTTCCAAGGAGAACAGTCCCCAGTCCAGCGGCTTCTTCAGCCGCATGAAGGATTTTTTCGAATCTTTCAGTGAATAGAAAAAACAGGCACCGTCCTGATTTCGACATATATTATATGGATTGCGGCGCGGGCTGTTGAGTCGCGAAGGGATGCGCATATGACGGTAGGAAGCGGCCTGCGGCAGATTGCCGGCAAGTTCGATGACGAATTGCGGTTCTTCAAGGGATGGCTCGACAAGCCGAAGGCGGTCGGGGCCATCATGCCGACCAGTTCGATCACGGCGCGCCGTATGGCCTCGGTGATCGATCCGACTTCCAACCTCCCTGTTCTCGAACTCGGACCCGGCACGGGCGTCATCACCCGCGCGATCCTCGAGCGCGGCATTCCCCCCAAAAATCTCTATACGATCGAATATTCGGAGAATTTCGTCGATTTCCTCAGGATGGAGTTCCCCGATGTGAACGTCATTCAGGGGGACGCCTTCGACCTCGACAAGACGCTGGGCGCCTTCCGCGACCTGAAGTTCGACGCCGTCGTTTCCGGCGTGCCGCTTTTGAATTTCCCGGTCGCCCGGCGCATTGCCTATATCGAGGGGATCCTGGATCGTCTGCCGGAAGGCCGGCCGATCGTGCAGCTTACCTATGGGCCGCTGTCGCCGGTGCCGCCGGGCCGCGGAAACTACATCGTGTCGCACTTCGATTTCATCTTCCGCAATGTCCCGCCGACCCAGCTTTGGGTCTATCGGCGCGGCGTGGCGCCGGCGCGCCATAGGAAGTTTCCCGGTTTCCCCCATCGCCGCGTCAAAGCGAGGAATTGATTCCTCGGGCATATCGCCTATACCGGCCGCGATGAAAGTCGCGGACGGTGACAATGGTACCTAAAATCCTGGTCTTCGCCGGTTCGATCCGCGCGAACGCCTTTTCCGGCCGGACCGCCGATGCGGCGGTGAAGGAACTGGCGCTTCAGGGCGCCGAGACTACCCGTATTTCGCTGGCCGACTATCCGCTGCCGATCATGGATCAGGATCTGGAGCGGGAGAGGGGCGTCCCGGAAAACGCGCTGCGGCTCGGCCGTATGATCGCCGCCCATGACGGCGTGCTGATCGCCAGCCCCGAATATAATTCCTCGATCCCGCCGCTCCTGAAGAACAGCCTCGACTGGGTGAGCCGCATCCGCCGCGACAACAGCCGCGCCTTCGCGCCGCTCTCGGGCAAGACGTTCGGTCTCTGCTCTTCCTCCGACAGCGCCTTCGGCGGTGCGCGCGGTCTCTACCATCTGCGCTCGGTGCTGATGGCCTGTCGCGCCGAGATCGTCACGCCGCAATGCTCGGTCTCGCGCGCCAGCGAGGCTTTCGACGAAGACGGCGGTCTCAGGGACGAGCGCCTCCGCCAATCCATGGAAACCGTGTGCCGGACGCTGATCGAGCACGCGCGGATGCTGTCAACGAGGGTCGAACCATGAATGCCGCCATGCCCGCCATCAAAGACAAGCTGATCGTCGGGCTCGACGTGCCGACCGTCGCCGAGGCGGAAAAAATCGTGCGCGAACTGGACGGCGCGGCCGGCTTCTACAAAATCGGCTACCAGCTAGCCTTCGCCGGCGGGCTCGATTTCGCCCGTGAACTGGCGAGCGGCGGCACCAGAATCTTCCTCGACATGAAACTGCTCGATATCGACAACACGGTCGCCAGGGGCGTCGAGTCGATCGCGAAAATGGGCATGTCGATGCTGACCGTGCACGCCTATCCCCGCGTCATGCGCGCGGCGGCCGAAGCCGCGAAAGGCTCCGGCCTGACGATCCTCGCCGTCAGCGTGCTGACATCGATGGACGCGCGCGACATGGAAGAGGCCGGCTACAGCGACGATCCGGCAGCTTTGGTGCTGCGCCGCGCCAGGCAGGCGCGCGAGGCGGGCGTCGGCGGCGTCGTCTGCTCGGCGGCAGAGGCGGAGGTGGTTCGCGGCATCGTCGGCCCCGGCATGGCGGTCGTGACGCCAGGCATCCGCCCGGCCGGCGCCGACCATGGCGACCAGAAGCGCGTGACGTCGCCGGCCGACGCTATCCGCGCCGGCGCCAGCCACCTTGTCGTCGCCCGCCCGATCCTCGGCGCGGTTGACAGGAGAAAGGCCGCGCTTTCTATTCTCGCCGAGATGCAGGATGCCTGAAGGAGAGAAGACGAGAATGGCCAAGGGATATTGGATCGCGCGTGTCGATGTCCGCGAC
Organism: Hyphomicrobiales bacterium; assembly: GCA_030456445.1. GTDB lineage: Bacteria > Pseudomonadota > Alphaproteobacteria > Rhizobiales > Rhizobiaceae > Mesorhizobium_L. The sequence continues at coordinate 4,122 of JAKDNM010000093.1, read as the reverse complement.
CCGGAGCGCTACAAGGATTATGTCGCGACCGCGAAGCCGGCCTTCGAGAAATACGGCGCCAACTTTCTCGCGCGCGGCGGCGCGTATGAGGGGATGGAAGGCAAGGCGCGGGCGCGCAATGTCGTGATCGAGTTTCCCTCCCTCCAGGCGGCGAAGGATTGCTACAACTCGCCCGAATACCAGGCGGCGAAAGCGATCCGCGTCACCGTAGCCGACGCCGAGATGGTCCTGGTCGAAGGCGCCTGATTCGCCGCGTTGCCAAAAATGCGGTGCCGGCAGACCCGAAAACCGTATTCCTTTCACATATTCGTCCAAAGTCTCGGTGCATTACGTATTGCACTGCAGCAAATCCGTGCATACCTTGTATGCATGGCAACATTAGCCCGGACCGGCATGCCTCTTTCAGGTCGGCCGTCGGAGACGGGGACTTTGATGTTTTATCAGCTCTATGAAATGAACCACGCTGCGCTGCAGCCGTTTCGTGTATACGCCGACGCCGTCCATTTCCTTTATTCCAATCCGCTCAACCCGCTTTCGAAGACGATGTGGGGACGGTCGGTAGCTGCCGCCGCCGAGCTTTTCGAGCGCACGACGCGCCGCTACAGCAAGCCGGAATTCGGCATCGACTCGGTCGAAATCGACGGCAAGGAAGTTCCCGTCGTCGAAAAGACCGTATGGTCGCGGCCCTTCTGCAATCTTCTCCACTTCGAGAAGCAAGGCGCGCGCATCGGCACCGAACCGAAGCTCCTGATGGTCGCGCCGATCTCGGGCCATTACGCCACGCTGCTGCGTGGCACGGTCGAGGCCATGCTGCCGCATGCCGATGTCTACATCACCGACTGGGTCGATGCACGCATGGTGCCGCTCGCCAAGGGACATTTCGACCTTGACGACTATATCGAATACGTCATCGAGATGCTGCATACGCTGGGCGAGGGCACGCATGTGATGGCGGTCTGCCAGCCTTCCGTGCCGGTCTTCGCGGCGGCGGCCCTGATGGAGGCGCGCGGCGACCGCTTCGCGCCGGCCTCGATGGTTCTCATGGGCGGACCGATCGATACGCGCTCCAACCCGACGGCGGTGAACCAACTTGCCGAGGCGAACGGCATCGAATGGTTCCGCGACAACGTCGTCATGCAGGTGCCGTGGCCGCATCCGGGCTTCCTGCGCGAGGTCTATCCGGGCTTCCTGCAGCTTTCCGGCTTCATGAGCATGAACCTCGACCGGCATATCATCGCCCACAAGGACTTCTTCATGCATCTGGTGAAGGACGATGGCGATTCGGCCGAGAAGCACCGCGAGTTCTACGACGAATATCTGGCGGTGATGGACCTGACCGCGGAATTCTACCTGCAGACCGTCGAAACCGTCTTCATCAATCACGACCTGCCGCTCGGCAAGATGATGCACGGCGCCGAGCTGGTCGACCCGGCTGCGATCCGAAACGTGGCGCTCCTGACCATCGAGGGCGAGAACGACGATATATCGGGCCTCGGGCAGACCAAGGACGCGCATCGGCTGGCGCCCAACATTCCCGACAGCATGCGCGAGCATTACATGCAGAAGACGGTCGGCCATTACGGCGTCTTCAACGGCTCGCGCTTCCGTGGCCAGATCGTGCCGCGCATCGTCGACTTCATCAATGCAAACAGCGGCCGCAAGCGTTCGGCCTCCAGGCCAAGGCTGGTGGGCTCTGCGTCGCGTTGAGGCACGCGGCCGCTATCGGCTGGCCGCGTGCAGACGCCATGCTTGCATTTTTACCACGCCCGCTAACCAATAATCGAGCTAGCCTAAGAGCTTGATTGACTCCAGCCTGCCTGCGCACTTAACGTTTCATTAAGAAATAAAAAGTGGCGGCGGGAATGGTTCCGATGAAAACCGGTAGGGTCGGGGGAGGCGCGGTGCTGCGCAGCGCCGTTCTGGTCGGCATCCTTGCGATGGGATGGGGCGCGAATGACGCGGTGGCCAGCGCCTATATGGCGACGGGCGGGCTGACCTCGCAGCCGATCGGCCATTACGACTTCTGCAAGATAAATCCAGGCGAGTGCAACATCCGCCCGCGCGATTTACGGCCGGGGCACCTGACCAGGGCCGCCTGGAACATGATCGTGGACGTCAACGATCGCGTGAACAGCGCCGTGAAGCCGATGAGCGACATGGACGTATACGGCAAGGACGAGGTCTGGGCCTATCCCGACAGGGGCGTCGGCGATTGCGAGGACTACGTGCTGGAAAAGCGCCGCGACCTTGCCCGCGCCGGCTTTTCGCTGGCCGATCTCCTCATCACCGTCGTGCGCAAGCCGGACGGGGAGGGGCATGCCGTGCTGACCGTGCGCACCGACAAGGGCGACTTCATCCTCGACAATCTGAGCGACAAGGTGAAGCTGTGGACGCGCACGCCCTACCGCTACCTCAAGCGCCAGGCCGAGGACAATACCGGCCATTGGGTCTCGATCCGCTCCGGCGACAGCATGATGGTCAGCGCGGTGAAATAGCCCCGCGCTCGTCCGCCTTCTGTGGCGGCAAGGGGCCGCCGCGCGCCCCTGACGGGCGGCCAGCGAATCGCCCCGCTACTGCGCGCTATGATCCAAGCCAGCTTTGCGCCTGGGTCATCGCCGCACCGGCGACGACCAGCAGGATCCCCACCGCTCTTGTCCAACTGATCGGCTGCGTGCCAAGGCCGAATGCACCGAACTGGTCGAGGATCGCCGACCCGGCTACCTGCCCCAATACGACGCAGGTGAAGAAAGCGGCCACGCCCAGCCGTGGCGCGGCCATGATGCCGCCGAGGACGAAGAGCGCGCCGGCCGCCCCGCCGATGAGAACCCACCACGGCAGCGAGACGAGCTTTGACCAGCCTGGCGACACGCGGCCGAACGCCGTCCATGCGACGATGATCATCGCAAGAGAGATGACGATCGAGCAGGCGGCGGCAGCCAGCGGACTTCCAAGCCTGAGTGCCATCTGGGCGTTGATGGCCGGCTGCATGGAAATGATCGCGCCGAGGCCGAGCGCGGTGAAGAGATAAAGGACGGTCATGGGCGCGGTCTTTCGTCGTTGCCGGTTGTCGCCCCCTTGATACGACAAGCCGGTGGCATGACGCATCCCGTTTCCCGCTTGAACCGCACGGCCTTGCCGATCGGGAGCGGCCAAAACCGCATCCCTATGATCCGCGATTTCCCCGGCAGCCTGTTCCCGCAAAAGAAATCGCCTCGTCGTTCAAACGTTACGCCGCTTGCGCCAATTTCTCCCCCGGCACGCGGTAGGAGATGGCCTCCGCCAGATGGATGCGTCCGACCTTCGCCTCGCCGTCGAGATCGGCAAGCGTACGCGCGACGCGGAGCACGCGGTGATAAGCACGCGCGGAGAAACCGAGCTTTTCGCTCGCGTCGTAGAGGAGCGCCGCCCCGGCGGCGTCGGGCGCCGCGATCTCCTCGATCAGCTTCGTTGCGCAATGCGCGTTGGTCATGGCGCCGGCCGGGCCGAGTGCCGCGAAGCGCTCAGCCTGTATAACGCGCGCTCGCGCGACCCGTTCCGCAACCGCGCTCGACGGCTCCGCCTTCGCCGGCCGGATGAGATCGGCGGCCGAGATCGCGGGCACGTCGATCCGGAGATCGATGCGGTCGAGCAGCGGGCCGGAGATTCGCGCCTGATAGTCGCTCTGGCAGCGCGGCCCGCGCGTGCAGCGGTGGCCGGGCGTTCCCGCCATACCACAGCGGCAAGGGTTCATCGCGGCGATAAGCTGGATGCGTGCCGGATAGGTGACGCGATGGTTGGCGCGCGCGATGACACATTCACCCGATTCGAGCGGCTGGCGCAGCGAATCGAGCACCTGCGGCGTGAATTCCGGCAATTCGTCGAGGAACAGCACGCCATTATGCGCCAGCGAAACCTCGCCCGGGCGCACCCTCAACCCGCCGCCCACCATCGCCGCCATCGAGGCGGAATGATGCGGCGAGCGGAACGGCCGCCGATCGGAAAGCTGGCCGCCGGCAAGCTCGCCGCCGATCGAGGCGATCATGGATATCTCGAGCAGTTCGCGCGCCGAGAGCGACGGCAGGATCGAGGGCAGGCGCTGGGCCAACATTGATTTGCCGGCGCCGGGAGGGCCGACCATCAGCA
>JAKDNM010000092.1 GCA_030456445.1 Hyphomicrobiales bacterium | reverse complement strand
TGTCGGCGCGCATCGCGGCGGCGCAAGCCTCGACCGGCATCGGCCTCACGCTTTTGCCGGTCTACTATACGCAAGGCAGCGTCGACGGCCGACCGCTCGCCGGCGGCCAGCTTCGCTTCGGCAACAAACTCGACAGGTTCGAGGCGCTGATGGAGCGTGCGGACGGGATAGTCAAAGGCCTTTCGCCCGATACCGGCCTCGGCATCGCGCCGCATTCGCTGCGCGCCGTCGGCCCGGCCGACCTGGAGGCGCTGACCGGCATGCTGCCCGACGCGCCCTTCCACATGCACATCGCAGAGCAGGAAGGCGAGGTCGAGGAGGCGCTGGCCGAACTTGGTGCGCGGCCGGTCGAATGGCTGCTCGCCAATATGCCCGTCGACAGGCGCTGGTGCCTCATCCATTGCACCCATATGGAGCCGCGCGAGACAGAGGCGCTGGCGAAGAGCGGCGCGGTCGCCGGGCTCTGCCCGGTCACGGAAGCCAATCTCGGCGACGGCATCTTCGACGGCGCGCGTTTCCTCGCCGCCGGCGGATCGTTCGGCGTCGGCTCCGATTCTAACATCCGCATCACGATCAACGAGGAACTGCGCCAACTCGAATATTCGCAGCGCCTGCGCGACCACGCCCGCGTGGTGCTGGCCGGCGCCGGCCAGTCGGCCGGCCGTGTCCTCTATGGCAAGGCGCTTGCCGGCGGGGCACAGGCGCTCGGCCGCCAGTCGGGCCGCATCGCGCCGGGGCTGTGGGCCGATCTGGTGGCGCTGCACAGGGGCGAGGGGCTGGCGCTCGCAAAACAGCCGGACCTGCCGCTCGACAACTGGATTTTTACCGGCGACGGCGCCGTTTCGGATGTCTGGTCGGCCGGCCGTCATATGGTGGCCGGGGGCCGTCATGTCCGCCGCGACGAAATCGCGAAGCGCTATCGTCAGCGCCTGGCAGCGATCGCCGCGCAGCTATGAGCGGCAAGAAGCGCCTCTCCTATCGCGACATCGGTGAGGATATCCTTCGGCGCATCGCCAAGCGCGTCTGGGAGCCGGGCGCGCTGATTCCGGGCGAGCAGGCGCTGGCCGCCGAGTTCGGCTGTTCGCGGGCGACGGTCAACCGCGCGCTGCAGGACCTCGCCCGCGCCGGCATCCTCGAACGGCGGCGCAAGGCCGGTACGCGGGTTTCGCTCAATCCGGTGCGCGAGGCGCGCTTCGTCATCCCTCTGGTGCGCCACGAAATCGAGGCCAAAGGCGCGGAATATGGCTACCGGCTCTTGGGCTGCGAGACCGCGAAGGCGGGCAAGGCGGTGGGCGACCGGCTCGGGTTGGACAAATCCGCGCGCATGCTGCATGTCCGCTGCCTGCATCTCGCCGACGGCGCGCCCTACCAGTATGAGGATCGCTGGATCAATCCGGACGCGGTGCCGGATGCCCGCAATGCGCCGTTCGAAACGGTCAGCCCGAACGAGTGGCTGGTGACCAACGCGCCTTTTTCCCGTGCCGAATTCGTCTTTCGGGCGGCCCGCGCCGGCGTGGAGGAGGCAGCGCAACTCGAACTGCCGGAAGGCGAGGCGGTCTTCGTCGCGGAGCGCCTGACATGGCTTGCCGACAAGCCGGTCACCTTCGTGCGCATGGTCCACCCGCCGAGCCACCGGATCGTGACGAAGTTGTAGGTCAGGGCCCCGGATCAGGGCAAAGTCACTCTTCTCAGCGTCAGGTTGATGCGCCCGCCCTGCTTCAGAAGCGTCGATGTCCCCGGATAGATGCGGTCGACGCCGTGGAAAGCGAGACGCCCCTCGCCGCCTAGGATGACGATGGCGCCGCTGGACAGATGGACGGAGACGGTGGGGTCGCTCCGCTTTGTCCCGCCGACACGAAAAAGGCAGTCGTCGCCGAGCGAGACCGAGACGACGGGTGCTGAAAGATCCTTCTCGTCGCGGTCCTGGTGCAGGCCCATGCGGGCGCTGTCGGAATAGAAATTGACGAGACAGGCCTGCGGCTCGTGCGGACAGTCCGACACTTCGGCCCACAGCGCCATCAGCCGCTTGGGGATAGGCGGCCACGGCTTGCCGGTTACGGGATGGACCGCCTGATAACGGTAGCCGCCGTCGCGGTCGGTCACCCAGCCGAAGGTGCCGCAATTGGTCATGCGCACGCTCATCGGCTTGCCGGTCTTCGGCATGGCCGGCACGTAGAGCGGCGCGGCTTCGACCACCGCGCGGATCTCGTCGACCAGCTTTTCCTGCGTCTCGCGGTCAAGATAATCCGGCAGGTGCCGGATGCCTTCCGTCAACATGGACATGCGGTAACTCCTGCCCGGCTTTCGCCTTCAGTCGTCCGAAACGCGGCCGCGCATCTTCTTTATGGTGGAACGGCCGGCCTTCGTCCTGAGCCGCCTTTCGACCGAGCCTTTGGTCGGCCGGGTCTTCTTGCGCGGCGGGGGCGGCGGTTCCGCCGCCTTGGCGATGAGCGCTGCGAGACGGTCGCGCGCGTCCTGCCGGTTCCGCTCCTGCGTGCGGAAACGCGAGGCCTCGATGACGATCACGCCGTCTTTCGTGGCGCGCTGGCCGGCAAGCCTGATCACCCGGTCGCGCAAATCCTCCGGCAGCCCCGCCGCGCCGCGCGCGTCGAAGCGAAGCTGCACCGCCGTCGCCACCTTGTTGACGTTCTGGCCGCCGGGACCGGACGAGCGGATGAAGACCTCTTCGAGATCATCTTCATCGAGGATGATTCCGGGCGCCACCCGAATCCCGCCGGTCTCCGTCATTCTTCCTTCTCCTCTTATGGAGGAGCAGATGCACCGCAACGCCGAAAAAGAAAAGCCCCGGCCAAGGCCGGGGCGGAAGCCCAGGACCTGTTCGCCTGCCTACTCGGCCGCCTCTTGCACTCGTGGAGCGGCGTCGGCGACGGTCGCGTCGACATGGTCCTCGAACTTGGCGAAATTGTCGACGAACATGCCGACCAGCCGCCTTGCCTGGCGATCGTAGGCCGCCTTGTCCGCCCATGTGGCGCGCGGGTCGAGGATCGAAGCGTCGACCCCCGGCACCGAAACCGGTACGGCGAAGCCGAAATTCGGGTCGGTACGGAATTCCGCGCCGGCGAGTGTGCCGTCGAGGGCTGCGGCGAGCAGCGCCCGCGTCGCCTTGATGGGCATGCGCTTGCCGGTGCCGTAGGCGCCGCCGGTCCAGCCGGTGTTCACCAGCCAGCAATCGACGCCATGCTCGGCGATCAAGCTGCGCAGCAGATTGCCGTATTCGGAAGGATGCCGGGGCATGAAGGGCGCGCCGAAACAGGTCGAGAAGGTAGCTTCCGGCTCCGTCACGCCCTTTTCCGTGCCGGCGACCTTGGCCGTGTAGCCCGAGAGGAAATGGTACATCGCCTGCGCCGGCGTCAGCTTGGCGATCGGCGGCAGGACGCCGAACGCGTCGGCGGTCAGCATGATGACGTTCCTGGGGTGCGGCGCCTTGCCGGTGGCGCTTGCATTGGCGATGAAATGCAGTGGATAGGCCGAGCGCGTGTTTTCGGTGAGCGAGCCGTCGTCGAGGTCGGGCACGCGGTCCCCGTCGAGCACGACATTCTCCAGCACCGTCCCGAAGCGCCTTGTCGTCGCGTAGATTTCCGGCTCGGCTTCAGATGAAAGACGGATGGTTTTGGCGTAGCAGCCGCCTTCGAAATTGAAGACGCCGTCCGGCCCCCAGCCATGCTCGTCGTCGCCGATGAGCGTGCGGGACGGGTCGGCCGACAGCGTCGTCTTGCCGGTGCCGGAAAGCCCGAAGAAGATCGCCGCGTCGCCGTCGGCGCCCTCATTGGCGGAGCAATGCATCGGCATGACGGATTTCGCCGGCAGCAGGTAGTTGAGCGCCGTGAAGACCGATTTCTTCATCTCGCCGGCATAGGACGTGCCGCCGATGAGCACGATCATGCGGGTCAGGTCCACCGCGATGACGGTCTGCGTGCGGCAGCCATGCCGCTCCGGATCGGCCTTGAAGGACGGCAGGTCGATGATGGTCATCTTGGGCTCGAACACGGCGAGCGCGCTCCGCTCGGGCCGGATCAGCAGATTGCGGATGAAGAGCGAGTGCCAGGCGAGTTCGTTGACGACGCGCACCGGCAGGCGATGCGTTTCGTCGGCGCCGCCGACCAGGTCCTGCACGAAGAGTTCCTTGCCCGCCGCATGCGCCTTGAAGTCTTCGAGCAATGTCTCGAAATGCTCCGGCGACATGGGGCTGTTGTTGTCCCACCAGACATGGTCTTCGGTGTTGGTATCGCGGACGACGAATTTATCCTTCGCCGATCTGCCGGTGTGCTGACCGGTTACCGCGACGAGAGCGCCATGCGCGCTCAATTGCGCTTCCCCGCGCCGCAGCACCTCCTCGTAAAGCGCCGCTTCCGTCAGATTGTAATAGGCCGCAACGGCAGCCGCGAGGCCGATTTCATCGATGCCGCGGGCCGGGTTTCTTTTGCCGAACTCTTTCACTTCCTCACCGCCGAAAAGATAGGTTGGGTAAAAGCCCGCTCGCCTAAGGCATTCAGGCCAGCTAAGTCTGGTAACTAGGGCAGATACAGAAAAGGCCAGCGATATCAAATCATTAATCGATTTAAAAATTTTGAGGTATGTTTAAATCGTTTATATGATGGGTATGATTACCGCCGCCGCACGTGTCGAATTGCTCCTTTGGGGTTCCGATCCGCGTGCTGTCGTGCGATATGCGGGTCGACGCGCCACATTTTGTACCTAATTTGTCCCTCAAAGGCGGGGTTTCCGCCGAACGAAGGGACGCTCGCAGATGAGGGAGCCGCTCGATATGTCCACGATTGCGCTGGTCGATGACGACCGCAATATCCTGACCTCCGTATCCATTGCGCTCGAGTCGGAAGGGTACCGTGTCGAAACCTATACGGACGGTGCATCGGCGCTGGAGGGGCTTTCGGCCCGGCCGCCGAACCTTGCCATCCTCGACATCAAGATGCCGCGCATGGACGGCATGGAACTCCTGCGGCGGCTGCGCCAGAAGAGCGATCTGCCGGTCATCTTCCTGACCTCCAAGGACGACGAGATCGACGAACTCTTCGGTCTCAAGATGGGCGCCGACGATTTCATTCGCAAACCCTTCTCGCAGCGGCTTCTGGTCGAGCGTGTCCGCGCGGTCCTGAGGCGCGCCAGCGCGCGGGAGGCGGCCGCGAAATCGCCCAACGCCCAGAGCCGCTCGCTCGAACGCGGCCAACTCGTCATGGATCAGGAGCGCCACACCTGCACCTGGAAGGGGCAGCCGGTGACGCTGACGGTCACCGAATTCCTCATCCTTCATTCGCTTGCCCAACGCCCCGGCGTGGTGAAGAGCCGCGACGCGCTGATGGATTCGGCCTATGACGAGCAGGTCTATGTCGACGACCGCACCATCGACAGCCACATCAAGCGGCTGCGCAAGAAGTTCAAGGTCGTCGACAATGATTTCGACATGATCGAGACGCTCTACGGCGTCGGCTACCGCTTCCGCGAGGCGTGACCGGCAGCAGCGCCATGCCGCGGAAAGCCGCGTGCGGTTCCGTGCCCTTGAACGTGCCGCGAACCTGTCGCGTTCCCATCTTGCCCCTGTTGTTCTAAAATCTGGCCATGGTGGCAGAAACCGGCGATATCCCGCTCACCGATGGGACCGCTCCGAAAAAGCGGAAGGCGGCGGGATTCTTCGCGCGGTGGCGCAAGCGCCTGAACTGGGTGCTCGGCCACTATCTCTTTTCAAGCCTGACGCGGCGCATCCTTTTCCTCAACATGGCGGCGCTCGTCGTGCTCGTCGTCGGCATTCTCTATCTTAACCAGTTCCGCGACGGGCTGATCGACGCGCGTGAGGAAAGCCTGATGACGCAAGGCGAGATCATCGCCGGCGCCATCGCTTCTTCCGCCACCGTGGAAACCGACGCCATCCGCATCGATCCGGAGAAGCTCCTGGAATTGCAGGCCGGACAGAGCATCGAGCCGGGTTCCGACCAACTCGACAATCTGGATTTCCCGATCAATCCCGAGATCGTCGCTCCGCTATTGAGAAGGCTGATTTCGCCGACGCGGACGCGCGCGCGCATTTACGACCGCGACGCCAATCTGCTGCTCGATTCGCAGCGGCTTTATTCCAAGGGCCAGATCCTGCGCTACGATCTGCCCCCGATCGAGGAAGAAGAGCCGAACCTGTTCGAGCGGCTGGAGAAAAGCATCATCGGTCTTTTCCGCCGGCGTGACCTGCCCGTCTACCATGAACCGCCGGGCGGCAACGGTTCTGCCTATCCCGAGGTGATGACGGCGCTGACCGGCAGCCCCGCTACCGTGGTCAGGGTGAGCGAAAAGGGCGATCTGATCGTTTCGGTGGCGGTGCCCGTCCAGCGCTTCCGGGCAGTGCTCGGCGTTCTGATGCTCTCCACCCAGGGCGGCGACATCGACAATATAGTCACCTCGGAGCGCCGCGCCATCTTCCGCGTCTTCGGCGTGGCGGCGCTGGTCACCGCGATCCTGTCGCTGCTTCTGGCCTCCACTATCGCCAATCCGCTCAGGCGCCTTTCGGCGGCCGCCGTTCGTGTCAAGCGCGGCGTGAAAAGCCGCGAGGAAATCCCGGACTTCTCTTCCCGGCAGGACGAGATCGGCAATCTGTCGGTCGCGCTCCGTGAGATGACGAATGCGCTCTACGCCCGCATCGAAGCGATCGAGAGTTTTGCCGCCGATGTAAGCCACGAACTGAAGAACCCGCTGACCTCGCTGCGCAGCGCCGTCGAGACCTTGCCGATCGCAAAGACCGAGGAGGCGCGCAAGCGGCTGCTGGATGTCATCCAGCATGACGTGCGCCGTCTCGACCGCCTGATCACCGACATCTCGGACGCTTCGCGCCTCGACGCCGAGCTAGCCCGCGAATATTCCGGCCGCGTCGATTTGAAGAAGCTGATCGGCGATCTGGTAATGGCGGCGCGCGAGGTGCGCAAGAACCGCCGGCAGGTGACGATAACGTTCAACGTGGAAAAGCCGCCGCACGGAGAAAAGGATTACGTTGTCCAGGGGCACGATTTGAGGATCGGGCAGGTCGTCACCAACCTGATCGAAAACGCCCGCTCCTTCGTGCCGGAAGAGGGTGGGCGCGTCGTCGTCACGCTGTCGCGCACTCCCCGCCATGCCATCGTGACGGTCGAGGACAATGGACCGGGTATCCGCGCCGAGCGCATCGACCGGATTTTCGAGCGTTTTTATACCGATAGGCCGTCCAACGAGGCCTTCGGGCAAAACTCCGGCCTCGGCCTTTCGATCAGCCGGCAGATCATGGAGGCGCATGGCGGCACGCTGGATGCGGAGAACATCGTCGGCACCAAGCCGGGCGATATAAGCGGCGCGCGCTTCATCATGACGCTGCCGGCCTGAGTTTCCCATGAATTTTCACGGCACGGCATTCATACTCGGTGACAAGGGCGTGCTTGTCCGCGGGCGCTCGGGCGCCGGCAAGACGACGCTCGCCCTTTCCCTGATCGAGATGTGCGCCGCAAGCGGCCGGTTCGCCAGGCTCGTGGCCGACGACCAGGTTCTTCTTCAGGCGCATGGCGGCCGGCTCGTCTGCGCCGTGCCGGAGAGCATTGCCGGACTGGCGGAATTCCGCGGGATAGGCCCCGGCCGAACGGCGTTCGAGCCGAAAATGATCGTCGACCTCGTCGTCAATCTCGTGGAGCGCGACTCCGCCCCACGCTATTCCGGCGGGGACGATTTCGTTTTGGAAGGCTGCCGCGTTCCCTGTCTTGATCTCCCCAAACATGAAATCGCCGGGCCGAGCCTCGCCGTTCTGAAAAAACTGGCGGGCGCATGATGCCGCTGCGTCAACTGCCCGAACCTGCCGGATTTCCGGCCTTTCCCCCTGTGGGCACGATAAAGCTGCGGCAAAATGGTCGCATTCGTACAAGATTGGGGCTTGTAAACGGGAGGCGCATTGACAAGATTGCGCACTTGCCGTTTGGCAACCCCCTCGACGGGTTGCGGCCTATACCAAGCACCCGTGAATGGGGCATGCCGGGAGCCAGCACTGCATGATCGGTATCGTGCTTGTCACGCACGGTCGTTTGGCCGATGAGTTCCGTAATGCCGTCGAGCACGTCGTCGGTGCGCAGCAACAATTCGGGACCGTATCCATTGGCGCCGAAGACGACATGGAGCAGCGACGACGAGACATCGTCGACGAGGTGAAGCGCTGCGACACGGGTTCCGGCGTCATCATCCTGACCGACATGTTTGGCGGCACGCCCTCCAATCTCGCCATCTCGGTCATGGATTCGGGTCGCGTCGAGGTGATCGCCGGCGTCAACCTGCCGATGTTGATCAAGCTTTCCAGCATACGCGTGAACAATGACATGGCGACGGCGCTGGAGGAGGCGCAGGCGGCCGGCCGCAAATACATCAACGTCGCCAGCAAGTTCCTGAGCGGAAAATGACGGGCGAGGCCGGCAATCTCGAAGACGGCGCGCTCACCCGCGAATTTGCGATCGTAAACCAGCGCGGCCTGCACGCTCGCGCTTCCGCCAAATTCGTCCAGGTCGTCGGCGCCTACGATGCCGAGGTGACGGTGGAAAAGGACGGCAACAAGGTCGGCGGCACTTCCATCATGGGCCTGATGATGCTTGCCGCAAGTCCCGGATGCTGCATCCGCGTCACCGCTACCGGCCGCGACGCCGGCGCGGTGATGGACGCGCTCGCCGAACTGATCGAGAGCCGCTTCGGCGAAGAAATTTAAGCGGCCTCTCCCATTCCTGTCGCGACATGCAGAGATAAAGATTTCCTTATATCCTATTGTCGCCAATCGGCCGATCTGGTACGCAAGCCGCTAAAGCTTGCGCCCTGCCGTTTCCGGCGGGGCTTTCCCCGTCCGCAAACAGGAGTTTTCACAATGGCGAACGCCAAGGATTATGTCGTCAAGGATATCGGGCTGGCCGATTGGGGCCGCAAGGAGATCGAGATCGCCGAGACCGAGATGCCGGGCCTCATGGCCTGCCGCGAGGAATTCGGCGAGGCCGGGCCGCTGAAAGGTGCGCGCGTCTCCGGTTCGCTCCACATGACCATCCAGACGGCCGTCCTGATCGAGACCCTGAAGGTGCTGGGCGCCGACGTGCGCTGGGCCTCCTGCAACATCTTCTCCACGCAGGACCACGCCGCCGCCGCGATCGCCGAGAGCGGCACGCCGGTCTTTGCCGTCAAGGGCGAGACGCTGGAGGAATACTGGTCCTACACCGACCGTATCTTCCAGTGGGAGGACGGCCAGCCGACCAACCTGATCCTCGACGACGGCGGCGATGCCACGATGTATATCCTGATCGGTGCGCGCGCCGAGGCCGGCGAAGACGTGTTGTCGAAGCCGGGCAACGAGGAAGAGGAAATCCTGTTCGCCCAGATCAGCAAGCGCATGGCCCAAACGCCGGGCTTTTTCACCAGGACCCGTGAGGCCATCCGCGGCGTTTCGGAGGAGACGACGACCGGCGTCAACCGGCTCTACCAGCTTCAGAAGAAAGGCCTCCTGCCTTTCCCGGCCATCAACGTCAACGATAGTGTGACCAAGTCGAAATTCGACAACAAGTATGGCTGCAAGGAATCGCTCGTCGACGGCATCCGCCGCGGCACCGACGTGATGATGGCCGGCAAGGTGGCCGTCGTCTGCGGCTATGGCGATGTCGGCAAGGGCTCGGCCGCCTCGCTGCGTGGCGCCGGCGCCCGCGTCAAGGTCACCGAGGTCGATCCGATCTGCGCGCTGCAGGCGGCGATGGACGGCTTTGAGGTCGTGACGCTGGAAGACGCCGCGCCCGGCGCCGATATCGTCATCACCACGACCGGCAACAAGGATGTCATCACGCTCGACCATATGCGGGCGATGAAGGACATGGTGATCGTCGGCAATATCGGCCATTTCGACAACGAGATTCAGGTCGCGGCGCTTCGCAACTTGAAATGGACGAACGTCAAGCCGCAGGTGGACATGATCGAGTTTGCCGACGGCAAGCGCCTGATCCTGCTCTCGGAGGGCCGTCTGCTCAATCTGGGCAACGCGACCGGCCATCCGAGCTTCGTCATGTCGGCTTCCTTCACCAATCAGGTCCTGGCGCAGATCGAACTGTTCACGCGTGGCGGGCAGTACGAGAACAAGGTCTACACCCTTCCCAAGCATCTCGATGAGAAGGTCGCCCGCCTGCATCTGGCCAAGCTCAACGCCAGGCTGACGGAACTGTCGGAGGAACAGGCTGCCTATATCGGCGTGACGCCGAAGGGACCGTTCAAGCCGGAACACTACAGGTACTGATCTGCTGCAAAAATAATACCAGATGTTGATGCCGGGCGGTTGACATTCCGCTCGGCATTATTTTTGTGGCCGTCCCTTCTTCACGCCGATTCGCCTCGGGGCTATTGTCGACTGATTCGCGATGCGCCCGTACCGGGGAATGGGCGCGCGTTTGCGGGCGGTCTTGGATTTCAGGCGGTGGAGAGGAACAAGGCATGCCAGGGGAATGCCCGCCGACGGCGGGGAAGGCCGGCGCCGGCAGCCGGAACGATTCCGAAGGGGCGGCTCCGTCCCGTCGGTGGTTTGGGCCGTGGGCAGGGACGGTCGTTTCAACTGCGATCTTGTCTTTCGCGGCGGCCGGCGGCGCTTTCGCCCAGGCGGTGGGAGACGATGCGTCCGTACTCGCCAAAATAGTGCCCGCCAGCGCGATCGATGTCATCCAGTTCGCCGTCTTCCTCGGCATCATGGGGTCCGCCTTCCTGTCCGCGATCTGGCTGATCCGGGAGCGGGCGCGCATCGCCCAGGAAAACGAGGCGTTGCGCGGCAGGATCGCGGAATTGAACGCCGTACTCCAGCGAAGCGAAGCGCTCCTCAACATAAAGGACCAGCGCATCGTCGTGTGGGGCGGCGCGGCGAAGAAGCCGGACCTGATCGGCACGCTGCCGGCCGGTTCCGGTGCGCCGGAAGAACGCGGCGCCTTCCTGGCCTTCGGCCGCTGGCTTGCTGCCGGGTCCGCTACACGGCTCGAAAACGCGATCGCGGGCCTGCGCGAAGGATCGAGCCCGTTCGATCTCGTCGTGGAGACGCAGAACGGCACGCTGCTTGAAGTCCACGGACGCCGTCCGGGCAGCCACGTCATCGTCCGCTTCATATCGCTGTCGCGCGCGCAGGCCGAGCATGCGCGGCTGAAGCTCGACCATCAGCAATTACTGGCCGACCACGAGACCTTCATGGGGCTGGCCGACACGCTGCCGGCGCCGCTTTGGCTGCGCACGCCCGACGGCAAGCTGAAATGGGTCAATCGTGCCTATGCCGAGACCGTCGATGCGTCCGACCCGTCGAGCGCCATCCGCGAGGGCCGCGAGATGCTCGGCACCCAGGCCCGCGAGGCCATGCATCTCAATCATCTTGCCCATCCCGTCTTCGCGCAGACGCTATCGGTTGTCGTGCGCGGCGACCGCAGGCTTTTTGCCGTCACCGAATATGCCGGGAAAGCGGGCGCGGCGGGGCTTGCCGCCGACCGAAGCGAGATCGAGACGATCCGCGCCGAATACGAGCACACGCTGCGCAGCCATTCCGATACGCTCGACCAGTTGACGACGGCCGTCGCCATTTTCGACGCGGAGCAGAAACTCCGCTTCTTCAATCAGGCGTTCCAGAAATTGTGGGGCCTCGATGCTTCCTTCCTGAACAGCGTTCCCGACAACGCCTTCCTGCTTGACCGCCTGCGCGCCGATGGCAAGCTTGCCGAGCAGCCGGAATGGCGTCGCTGGAAAGAGACCATTCTCGGCGCTTACCGCTCCGTGGAATCGTCCGAGCATTGGTGGCATCTGCCCGATGGCCGCACCATCCGCGTCGTCGCCAACCCGCAGCCGAAAGGCGGCGTCACCTGGATTTTCGAGAATTTGACCGAGCGCATCGATCTCGAAAGCCGCTACAACACGGCGATCCGCGTGCAGGGCGAGACGCTCGACAATCTGGCCGAGGGCGTGGCCGTCTTCGGGCCAGACGGCAGGATCCGGCTTTCCAATCCCGCCTTCTCGCGGCTATGGGGCCTGCCCGACGATTTCGTCACGCAAAAGACGCATATTTCCGAGATCAGGACCCGTTGCCAGGCCATGGCGCAGAAGAGTCCGTGGGGCGATTTCGTCGCTCTTGCCACCGGCTTCGACGACGAGAGGCGCGATCGCCAGGGCCAGGCCGAACTCGTCAACGGCAATATCCTGAGCTATGCCGTCATCCATCTGCCCAACGGTCAGGTCATGATGACCTTCGTCGACATGACCGATACGGTGAATGTCGAGCGCGCGTTGAAGGACAAGAACGAGGCGCTCGAGAAGGCGGACCAGTTGAAGAACGACTTCGTCCAGCACGTGAACTACGAACTGCGCTCGCCGCTGACCAACATCATCGGCTTCACCGAACTTCTGGCGCAGGGCTCCACCGGGCAACTCAACGCCCGTCAGCGGGACTATGTCGACCATATCTCCTCTTCATCCTCGGTTCTGCTGACCATCGTCAACGATATCCTCGATCTGGCGACCGTCGATGCCGGCATCATGGAACTCGACATGGCGGAAGTGCCCGTGCGCCGCGTCGTGCAGGACGCCGCCGAACTGATCGGGGAGCGTCTGCGCGAGCATGCGATCGGGCTGAAGATCGACACGGACGGTGCGCCGGCCAGCTTCCACGCCGATGGCAGCCGCGTTCGCCAGATCCTGTTCAACCTGCTCGCCAACGCGGCGAACTATGCGCCCGAAAAGAGCGCCATCGAGCTTTCCTGCCGCAGGGAAGACGATGCCGTCGTCTTTTCCGTGCATGACGACGGGCCCGGCATCGCGCCCGAGATCGTCGACAGTGTCTTCAGCCGTTTCGAACCGCGCCCGAACGGGGGGCGCAGGCGTGGCGCGGGCCTTGGCCTGTCCATCGTGAAAAGCTTCGTGGAATTGCATAACGGCACGGTCGGGATCGACTCGCGCCCGGGGCAGGGAACGACGGTGACATGCCGCTTTCCGCTCGTGCCGGAAAGCTTCCGCACAGCGGCGGAATAGTATTCCGGATGAACGCAAGAAACCTGCAACGCCATCTTGCCGACGAAAGCGGGACGATGCTTTTCGGCGAGGATATCGCCGCCGCCCTGAAACCCGGTGACGTGCTTGCGTTGGAAGGCGACCTCGGCGCCGGCAAGACGTCGCTCGCCCGCGCCGTCATCCGCGCGCTCACGGGCAACCCGTCGCTGGAAGTGCCGAGCCCGACCTTTACGCTCGTCCAGTCTTATGACGCCCGCATCCCGGCCCGCCATTTCGATCTCTACAGGCTTTCCGATCCCGGCGAACTCCTCGAACTCGGCTTCGATGAGGCGCGAGAGGAGGGTGTTGTCCTGGTCGAATGGCCCGAGCGCGCCGCCGGCCTGATCGGGGATGATGTGATCCGCGTCCGGCTGGATGAGGAAGGCGAGGGCCGTATCGCCGATATCGCCGCGCCGCCCGAAGCGCTGGCGCGGCTCGAACGCTCCCTTGCCGTCCGCGACTTTGTCGGGAAGACGGACTGGGTGGGCGGGCATCGCGCTTTCCTGCTCGGCGACGCCTCGACGCGCGCCTACGAGACGGTGACCGCCAAGGGCAAACCGGGCGTGATCCTGATGAATTCGCCGCAGCGTACCGACGGACCGCCGGTGCGCGACGGCAAGCCCTATAGCCGGATCGCGCATCTGGCGGAGAACGTAAAACCCTTCGTTGCGATCGGCAACGCGCTGCGCCGCCAGGGCATCGCGGCACCCGAAGTTCTCGCGCAGGACCTCCGGGAGGGGCTTCTGCTGATCGAGAATCTGGGCTGCGAAGGTGTGATCGACCGGGATGGCCGCCCGATTGCCGAGCGCTATGTCGCGGCGGCCGAACTTCTGGCTCGGCTCCATGCGGTCGACTGGCCGCATGAATACGAGATCGCGCCTGGCTCCCGCTATCCCATCGCCGATTACGATCGCGGCGCCATGACCATCGAGGTCGAGCTTTACGTCGACTGGTATCTGCCGGAGATGGCGGGAGCGTCGGACGCCAGTGTCCGCGAACGCTTCGCGCAGCAGTGGAACACGGTCTTCGATCGACTGGAAAAGGCGGAAAAGAGCCTCGTTTTGCGCGATTTCCATTCGCCCAATCTGCTCTGGCGCGGCGACAGGAAGGGCCATGACCGCCTTGGGGTTATTGATTTCCAGGACGCGCTGATCGGACCTTCGGCCTATGATGTCGCATCGCTGGCGATGGACGCGCGCGTCACCGTCGAGCCCGCGCTGGAAAAGGCTATACTCGACGCCTATTGCCGGGCGCGGATGGCGGCGGGCGCCTTCGACCGCCCCACCTTCGATAGGGCCGCCTTCGAGGAGGCCTATGCGATCATGGCGGCGCAGCGCAATTCGAAGATCCTCGGCATCTTCGTCCGCCTCAACCGTCGCGACGGCAAGCCGCAATATATGAAGCACCTGCCGCGCATCCGCGATTACATGGCGCGCGCGCTCAGCCATGAGGCGCTGGCGCCGGTGCGCGAATTCTACCACGACATGGCTACGGCCGCCGGGATTGCGCAATGAGCGCGACAGAAGCATGAACCCGGTCGCGCCGAAGAAAGCCATGGTGCTCGCTGCCGGTCTTGGCATGCGCATGCGGCCGCTGACGGAGAAGACGCCGAAGCCGCTCATCGAGGTCGGCGGCAAGACGCTCATCGATTGGGGGCTGGACGCCCTCGAGCGCGCCGGTGTCACGGAGGCGGTGGTCAATATCCATCACCTGCCGGACCAGATGCGCGTGCATCTGGCAAAACGGAGCGAGCCGCATATCGTCATCTCCGACGAGACCGACCTTCTGCTCGAATCCGGCGGGGGCATCGTCAGGGCGCTGCCGCTTCTGGGGCCGGAGCCATTCTTCATCCTCAACGCCGACACGTTCTGGGTTGAGGACGGCGCGGCCGATCTTTCCGGTCTCGCCCTTGCATGGGACGGCGCGCGGATGGATATTCTGCTGATGCTGGCGGAGATGGGCAAGGCGACGGGACATTCGGGCAGGAGCGATTTCCTGCTCGGCGCGGACGATAGGCTGACGCGTTCCGGCGGCGACCCAGTCGGCCTGATCTATGCCGGCGCGGCCATCGTCCATCCGCGCATCTTTGCCGGCGTGGAAGCCGAGCCGCATTCGCTGAACCGCTATTTCGACCAGACCGCCGCCGAGGGCCGTCTCTTCGGTTGGCGTATGAGCGGCCGCTGGATCACGGTCGGCACGCCGGAGGCTATCCCCGCAGCCGAAGCGGCGGTCGCCGCCGCGACGGTATCGTGAGCCGGGATCCGGCGCCGCGCGTCCTTTCCATCCCGCCCGGCGCGCCTTTCCTGCCGACGCTGGCCGAGGCGCTGACTGCGGGCGAACTGGTGCCCGGCTTCCGCGCCGACGGCGATCCGCTGGCACTTTCCGCCGTCACCATCTATCTGCCGACCCGCCGCGCGGCGCGCGCCTTGCGCTCGATCTTCGTGGAAAAATCGCCCGGCGGATCGGCCATCCTGCCGACGATCCGGGCGCTTGGCGAATTCGACGAGGAACTGGGGCTGCTCGATCCTTCCGGCGCGGCCGGCCTCGACGTCGCCCCGCCGATCGCCGATCTCGATCGCGTGCTGGCGCTGGCCCCGCTGGTGCAGGCGTGGAAGAGCCGTCTGCCGGCGCATGTGGCGGCGCTCTTTCAGGAGGAAGTGGTCGTTCCCGCTTCGGCCGCCGACGCGCTGTGGCTGTCGCGCGACCTCGCCGGCCTGATCGACGAGATGGAGACGGGCCGGCGCCGCCTGGCCCCGGCTTGCCGGCCTGGGCGACCGCGCCATTGCCAATGGGTGGCGGCTC
>JAKDNM010000209.1 GCA_030456445.1 Hyphomicrobiales bacterium | reverse complement strand
TGGCGGAGAGGGGGGGATTCGAACCCCCGATACCCTTGCGAGTATGCCGCATTTCGAGTGCGGTGCATTCGACCACTCTGCCACCTCTCCTGAAGGCGCTATTTGCATCGCGGCGCGGCGCCTAGATAGCGACGGATGCCGCTCGACACAAGTCCTCCGGTGGCCACGGCGATCAATTGCCCGCGACCGCACCTGCCGCCGCAAACGGGATGAATCGGCGGTGCAGGGAGCGGCGGGCGACATGCTGCGCTGGCGCGGCCCGGCGGGCGCTGTCTTCTTGTCGTTTGCCGTCCTTCTTTCTTGACACCCCCTCCCCCTTCGGTTAGGGACGACCGAGCTTGGCGTGGGTCGCTCCCGCGCCAGTTTGTTTTTGAACCCGTCACAGACTGATAAAAAGACGGCCGGGCCGCTCTCCCTTCGGGCGGGCAGTCCACAAGGCCGACCGAACAGCGAAAGGCAAAGAATGTTCGCAGTCATCAAAACGGGCGGCAAGCAGTATCGCGTCGCCGCCGAAGATACATTGAAAATCGATCGCGTCGAAGGCGAAGTCGGCCAGATCGTCGAGATCGGCCGGGTGCTCGCCCATGGCGAGGGCGACAAGGTCACGATCGGCTCGCCCTTCGTGGAAGACGCCACCGTCACCGGCGAAGTCGTCGAGCAGGGCCGCGGGCCGAAGGTCATCGCCTTCAAGAAGCGCCGCCGCCAGAATTCGCGCCGCACGCGCGGCCATCGCCAGCTTCTGACCACCGTCAGGATTTCCGAAATCCTGATCGGCGGCGCCAAGCCTTCCAGGAAGGCCGCGGCCCCGAAGACGGTAGAGGCGAAGCCGGCCGCCAAGGCGGAGGAAGCTTCAGCCAGGAAGGTCGAGCCCAAGGAAGAGGCGAAGGCCCCGGCGAAGAAGGCCGAGCCTCAGGAAGAAGTCAAGGCGGCGCCGTTGTTCAAGGCCCCCAGGGGCAAGGGCGACGATCTGACTGTCATCAAGGGCATCGGCCCGGTCGCCGCGAAGGATTTGAACGAGCAGGGCATCACCACATTTGCCCAGATCGCGGCATTGACCGACGAGGAAATCACCGAGATCGACGCGGCGATGCCGTTCAGCACGGCGCAGATCGAGGATTGGCGCGAGCAGGCCAAGACGCTCGCCGCCGAGAAGAAGTAAGGAGAACAGCAATGGCACACAAAAAGGCTGGCGGTTCGTCGCGCAACGGTCGCGACTCCCACTCCAAGCGCCTCGGCGTGAAGAAGTTCGGCGGCGAGAAGGTTCTCGCCGGCAACATCATCATTCGCCAACGCGGCACCAAGTGGCATCCCGGCACCAATGTCGGCATGGGCACGGACCACACGCTTTTTGCGCTCGAGCAAGGCGCTGTCGCGTTCCGAAAAAAAGCCAATGGCCGTACCTACGTGTCGGTAAACCCGATTACGGAACAAGCGGAGTAGCCGGTACCGCGACACGAAAACCGGCGCCCATCTCGGGTCCCGGTGTCTGAAAATCCGGAAAGATCAGGGGAGATGGGCCGCCATCTCCCCTTTTTCTTTGCCTGGAGGAATTACAAATGGTTGCCGAGAAGGAAGACAGCGAGGACGAAAGCCTCAGGATCGACTGCCCGGTGCTGGTCACCGATCGGCTGGTGTTGCGCCCGCCGCACGACGACGACATTGCCGACCTCGCCACGCTCGCCGCCAACCGCCGCATCGCCGAGATGCTGGCGCGCATGCCGCACCCCTATGGCGTCAGCGAGGCCCGCGCCTTCATCGAGATGTCGCGCCGGGCGCCTGCCGCCGGCTGCGTCTATGCCGTCACCATCGCCGAGACCGGAGCCTTCATCGGCAGCGCGGGGCTGAACGGCACCGAGCGCGGGCTCGAACTCGGCTATTGGATCGGCGAGCCCCACTGGGGACACGGCTACGCCACGGAAGCCGCGCACGCGCTGGTCGACCTCGCCTTTCGAGTGACCGGCATCCCGGTGCTGCACGTCGCCTGCCGCGTCATCAACGGAGCCTCGCGGCGGGTGATCCACAAATGTGGCTTCCAGTATGCCGGCCAGGGCATGATGGATTCGATCGCCGCCGGCCGCACGCCGGTGGAGCGCTACACGCTCGACCGCAAAACCTGGATCAGCTTGCGGACATGGCCGCGCGACTGAACACAAGCGGACGGGAAAGCGACTGGAACGCGGCCGCTCCCTGTCCCGTCCATTTGCAAGACCCCTCGCGCCGGCGCCCGTCCTGCGCTAGGAGGGGGCCGGCCTGAACAGAACAATAGCGGTCAGTGACATGAAATTCCTCGATCAGGCAAAGGTCTACATCCGCTCCGGCGACGGCGGCGGCGGCTCGATGTCGTTCCGCCGCGAGAAATTCATCGAGTTCGGCGGACCGGACGGCGGCGATGGCGGGCGCGGCGGGGATGTCTGGGTCGAGGCGGTCGACGGGCTGAACACGCTGATCGACTACCGCTACCAGCAGCATTTCAAGGCCAAGACCGGCACACACGGCATGGGCCGCAACCGGACCGGCGCCAAGGGCGCGGACGTGACGCTCAAGGTGCCGGCCGGCACGCAGATATACGAAGAAGACAACGAGACGCTGATCGTCGACGTCACTACGGTCGGCCAGCGCTACCGGCTTGCCGCCGGCGGCAATGGCGGCTTCGGCAACCAGCATTTCAAGTCTTCCACCAACCAGGCGCCGCGCCGCGCCAACCCCGGCCTGCCGGGCGACGAGCGCGCGATCTGGCTGAGATTGAAGCTGATCGCCGACGCCGGGCTGGTCGGCCTGCCCAATGCCGGCAAATCCACTTTCCTCGCGGCCGTGACGGCGGCCAAGCCGAAGATCGCCGACTACCCCTTCACGACCTTGCACCCCAATCTCGGCGTCGCCCGCATCGACACCCGCGAATTCGTGCTGGCCGATATTCCGGGCCTGATCGAGGGCGCGCATGAGGGCGTCGGCATCGGCGACCGTTTCCTCGGCCATGTCGAGCGCACGCGCGTACTCCTGCATCTCGTCTCCGCGCGCGAAGACGACCCGGCCCTTGCCTACCGTACGGTACGCGGCGAGCTTGAAGCCTACGGCCAGGACCTCGCCGGCAAGCCGGAGATCGTGGCGCTGTCGCAGGCCGATACCGTCGATGCCGCGGAGCGGAAGAAAAAGGCCGCCGCATTGAAGAAAGCGGCCGGCCGCGCACCGATCGTCCTGTCGGCGGCGACGCATGAAGGTTTGGAAGAGGCCTTGCGTGACCTGATGAAAATTATCGTGGAAGCGCGCGAGCCGATGGCCGACCCCCGGACGGGCGATACACGGTGGCAA
>JAKDNM010000208.1 GCA_030456445.1 Hyphomicrobiales bacterium | reverse complement strand
CGTTATTTTTTTTATACGCCTCCGCACCCCCGACTGCCTATCGCCGACTGCCGACCTGCCCCTCAATGCCTGTATTGCTGAATACGCGTGGTTCTTAGACCCGCCAGCCCGTATTCATCGATCGATGCCTGCCAGGAGAGGAATTCCTCCGTGGTCAGCTTGTAGCGCTGGCAGGCTTCCTCGAGGCTGAGCAGCCCTCCGCGCACGGCGGCGACCACCTCGGCCTTTCGCCGGATGACCCAGCGCCTGGTGTTGGACGGCGGCAGGTCCGCTATGGTGAGCGGGCTGCCATCGGGCCCTATAACATACTTGACGCGTGGCCTTACAAGATCGGTCATCCATACTCTCTACTAAAATCAAAGAACCAATCGACGATCACTTTAACGCCACAGCTTTAAAAATTGCCTAAACAAAAAGTAATGCAACGGTAAGCTTGGTGAATCGCCCGTTAGCCGGATCGTACGCATTCTAACGGCTCGGGATGAAGGCATCGTATCCACATGGGCACCCGCATGGGCTGCGCTGCCGCGCCATATGGTGCAAGGGTTCGGCTTGACCTATATTCGCAAGGTCGGCATGTAGTCGGCCATCAACGCGTCTGGAATGCACCTGAAATGAACAGCCTCGATCTGCCGGGACGCCCCGAAGACACGCGCGTTGTCGTGGCCATGTCGGGGGGCGTGGATTCCTCCGTCGTCGCCGGCCTCCTCGCCAAGGAAGGCTACGACGTCGTCGGCGTCACCCTCCAGCTTTACGACCACGGCGCGGCGGCCCATCGCCCCGGTTCCTGCTGCGCCGGGCAGGACATAGACGACGCCCGCCGCGTGGCCGAGACGCTGGGCTTTCCGCATTACGTGCTGAACTACGAGGAACGGTTCCGCAAGGCGGTGATCGATCCATTTGCCGAGAGCTACGTTTCCGGCGAGACGCCGATCCCCTGCGTTTCCTGCAACCAGACCGTCAAGTTCGCCGACCTTCTGGAAACGGCGCGCGAGCTCGGTGCCGACGCGCTGGCGACCGGTCACTATATCCGCTCGGCACCGCGGGGCGACGGCCACCGGGCGCTCTATCGGCCGCTCGACGCCGAGCGCGACCAGAGCTATTTCCTGTTCGCCACCACGCAGGAACAGATCGACTATCTGCGCTTTCCGCTGGGCGGCCTGCCCAAGCCCGAGGTCCGCCGTATCGCAAGCGAGATGGGGCTCGCCGTCGCCGCCAAGCAGGACAGCCAGGACATCTGTTTCGTACCGCACGGCAAATATTCCGACATCATCGCGAAGTTGAGGCCCGGTGCCGCCACGCCCGGAGATATCGTCCATATCGACGGGCGCGTGCTCGGTCGCCATGAAGGCATATTGCGCTATACCGTCGGCCAGCGCCGCGGCATCGGCGTCGCCGCCGGCGAGCCGCTCTATGTCGTCCATCTCGACGCCGGCCATTCGCGCGTCATTGTCGGGCCGCGCGAGGCGCTGGAAACGCACGGGCTGGTCCTGCGCCAGGTGAACTGGCTGGGCGATATTCCGCTGGGCGATATTCCGGCCGAGGGCGTCGAGCTTTTCGCCAAGGTGCGCTCGACGCGTCCGCCGCGCCCGGCAGTGCTGACGCGGGCTGGCGGTTCGGTCCGGGTGGAACTGGTGGACGGCGAAACCGGCGTCGCACCCGGACAGGCCTGCGCCCTTTATTCAAACGACGGTGACGAGGCACGCGTGTTCGGCGGCGGCTTCATCGAGCGCGCCTATCGTGGCGCCGAGGCCGAAGCCATGCTTTCGCGCCTGGGAGCGCACGCCGCTCACGCCTGACACTTCAGGCGGTCAGGAACTGGCCGGAAAAATCCACTGTTAAAGCAATTCCAGGAAAAGCGGGAACCGGTTTTTCGTCCGCAATTGCGTGAAAACGAAACGATAGAGCGTTTCTGCGATTCGGAGAAAATCGGAAATGCCCTAACCGATCGAGGAAATTTTCTGCTCGCTCGAAAAACGGGTGTCGTGCGTCACCGTCCCTGCGGTCAGCACCTTGAGCACGAGGATCGCCTCCTCACCGTCGGTCCTCGGCTCTTCGCGCGTTTCGATGCAGTGCATGAAATGTCTCAATTCGCGCGTCAGCGGCATGCCCTCCTTGACTTCGATATAGGCGGGGTCGTTGGCGGTGAAGGCCCACTGGCCGCTATCCTGCCAGACGGCATGCCGGTAGACGGCGAGCTTGCGTTCCCACGGCTCGACATCGTCGAATACGGCCATGGCGCGGGTGCCGACGACGGTGAGCCGCCGTTCGCGATAGGGGTTGAGCCGCGAGGTGAACAGGTGGCTGCGCAGATCGTTTGGAAAGCGCATGTGGAGATGCGCGAAATCGCTCAAATGATCGAGAAGTGCAGCCCCCTCTCCGTGGACCTCCAGCGGCGCGGCGCCCGTGATCGCCAGGATCATCGACAGATCGTGCGGCGCGAGATCCCATAGAGCATCGTTCTCGGTATGGAACTTGCCGAGGCCGAGCCGATGCGAATGGATATATTTCACTTCGCCGAGTTCACCCGCGTCGATGAGTTCCTTCAGCTTCTCGAAGGCAGGGTGGAAGCGCAGCACATGCCCGACCATGAAGATGCGGCCGGCATCGTGCGCCGCCTTCACCGCGCGCTCGGCGTCGACGACCGTGAGCGCGACCGGCTTTTCGACAAGCACATCCTTGCCGTTGCGGACCGCGCGGATCGCGCATTCGGAGTGGAATTGCGGCGGCAGCGCCATGACGATGGCGTCGATGTCTTCGCGGCCGAAGATTTCTTCGGGGTCGATGGCAAGACAATCCTGCTCGCTGGCGAACCCTTCCGCGCGAGGCCGATTGGCGTCGGAGACAGCATAAAGCGCGCCAAGCGATTTGAGCGTGCGGATATGGTTCGATCCCCAATATCCGCAACCAAGGACGGCGATGCGCGGTTTCATCAATAAGATACCTGAAAGTCTGTGCCAGACACATATCCATGCGGCGGGCCGAACTCAACCCCGGCGCGGCGCTGTTGCGCACCAGAGCGGCTTGCCCGAGCAGAGGGAGGGCCGCGACGGCACCTTCTCCAGTCGCCCGCGAACGGCGTCTCCGGCTCGAATTCGTTGACATCGAGCCCCGCCGGAAATCCCGCTCCACCTTTATCCGATCTGCATCCGCTCGTCCTTGACAGGGTTGCCACACCCCCTTTATATCCGCGCGTCCTTACCGAAGGTTCGCTGATTTTGAGCCCGGGTTCGACAGCGGGGCGGAGTAGCTCAGTCGGTTAGAGCAGAGGAATCATAATCCTTGTGTCGGGGGTTCGAGTCCCTCCTCCGCTACCA
>JAKDNM010000002.1 GCA_030456445.1 Hyphomicrobiales bacterium | reverse complement strand
GACGCGACCATATCCGGCGACCAGCCGGCGGGGAGTGCCGAGGGGCATCCCCTCGCTTGCCGCAAGAGCCGGCCGATCCGGTCCTGGAGGCACCCGCTCGAAGGATCATCGTCGAAAGCGAAGAGGCTACCTTGGAACTGTGGGGTCTGATGACATTCGAGAGTGGCGGTCAGGACCGGCAAAAAAAGAGGCCCGTGCCGGCTTGTCGTCCGGCGCGGGCCTCATGGTCGAAGCGACTACTCCGACCGAAGATGTCGCAGCAACGCGGCGAGCGGACCGTCATGCGCCGGCCGATCCGCCTCTTTTGCAAGATCGTCTGCGAGCAGCAACGCGACGTCTTCGGGCAGCGGCATGAAGTCGAAACCTCTGGCAAGAGCTGCCGCAAGGCCTCGACCGTTTCATATTCACGGTCGCTCGTGCCGAGCCATAGAGCGAGATCGTCGCCGGTCTCGTCGGGAAAAGCCTGCAGGAAGAATGTCCGCAGCGGCGGGTCGTAGCCGATGACGGCGTCGGGGTCGGAGCGGCCCCTGAACGGTGGCGGTGATGGTGTAACGGCTCATGGAAGCCTCCTGATCGTGTGGAAAAGAAAGAAGGCCGGCCCCGTGCGGGGCCGGCTCGCGGCGGTCACTGCGGGTTATTCCACAGGATCACCTTCTTGCTGTCGTCGCCGCCGGGGGCTGGCGCGAGGTTGCCGAAGATCACGCCGATCTCGGGGGCCTCCAGCTTGACCGAGAGGTATTCCTCGCCCGAACGCTGGGAGATGCGGTTCCAGCCAGCTCCGATCTCGAAGCCCGTGCGCTTGTTGACGATGCGGTAGTCGGGGGCGTCCTCGCGCGACTTGTTGTTGTTCGGGATCAGGGTGATCGGGGCGTTGACCCGCAGCGTGGCGAACACGCCTTCCATCGAGCCGTCGGCCTTGGCGGTGAGGTTTGCGATCGTGGTGGCCATGGTACTTCTCCTTCGGTTGCATCGGGACCATTCCCGATGGCGCCGCTGGAGAGGGCCGTCCTGCTGCGGTCACTCGGCACAAATTCTGGAAAATTCTATTTGCCGAAGCAACGGGCCGCACTTTCCCGGGACCCGCTTGTGGGAAGGAAAGTCCGGCCCGCAAACAAAAGACCGAAATCGAATTTTCCAGAATTTTTGCCGAGTGTACCCCCAACGGGGGTTGACCGCAAAGGCAGGCGGTCCACTACAAAGGCGACATGACACGGGAATGGTCCGGATGTGAGCGCAGGCGACGAACCCCAGGCCACCATCGCAGATCCACCACACCAGGCGCGGCGGTCGCGGTCAAGCGTTGGCCCGGCCGCGGATCTGCCTCTCAATCACCCTCCCGATCCCGACAGCCAGCGCGCAGGTTCGCTGCCGCACGCGCGCTCCATCATGCGTCCGGATTCGCAGTCGCGTCCGGCAGGTGCCGATTGGCTTCCCGCAACGGCGGATCTCCCCGTCAAGCGCGGCATCCGGATACGTGCTGCCTGATCCGCAACCGTCCTGCCCTTGGCGCGACGGAAGGACAGAATGTTCCTGAGAATTGCCGGGGGCCGCAACGGGCCGGCCTCGCGAGGGGTTGGCTTCGAAAGGAGCCAGCGAAGTTCACGGTGTCGGCAATGGTGCCGGCCTTCGGCCGGGCCGGAGTGGACGACACGCCGTCCGGCACCAGCGAGCCCGGCGGAGATCAGGCTGGAAGCGCCAGCCGCTCGTCCGCCGTCATGCGGGCTTCGACCTGCCGACGCATGTCAGGGCCGGCATTGTGAATCAGGGCGCGCCAGTCTGCCGTATTGTGGACGGTTGTCACCATGCCGCGCATGGTATCATAGACCACGCACGGACTGGCGATCATGGCAAGGCGCAGCACGTTGAGGCAGGTGCCCGGCGATGCGCCGTCCCAGACCATCAGGCCGAAATCGGCGCGGCGAGCCATTTCCCGGTCCTTTCCGGCGTGGACGGCAAAGCCTTTAGCACCGTCCGGTGGCGGGATATGATAAGCGGCCCAGTCGCCGAGATTGTTGCGCGGTTCGGCTCCGGCATGGAAGACGCCGACATGCTCGTAATTATAGCCCGCGAGCAGACCCTGCATCTCGGCATCGGCTCCCGGCGCATCGCCGATCAGCACGCCGTGCTCGGCCGCTACGATCGCGCCGATGCGTTCGATCGCAGGGGCGGGCAATTCGAAGATGTCGCGTGAACCGCCAAGGAATATCATCGCCATGGTCGCTTTTCTTTCTCTCCAATCAACCGCCCCCGCCCGGCTCTCCTCTTTCTCGCGCGCGCGAGGGATCGCCACCGAAGGCTGAGACGGCGAAGCCGGCCGGGGAGCGGCGGCACGCCACGACTAGAGCCCGGCCGGCCGCTGGCGGCGCGCCCAGTGAACGGGTTAAAGAGAATCAAGAACGGAAAGCGTTAATCCAGACGGTCGACGCGCCGTCCCGATTGCCGCGCTTTGGCAAAGGCGGTCGCGATCTTCATCACGAAAGCCTTGCTGAAGCGGCCGTGGACGTCGCTGCCCGGCTCGATGTACCAGGAGCGCTCGGCGACATCGTAATTGTATTCGTCGACGACGATCCAGCATCGCCTGAGGTCGCCGAGACCGGCGCGCCGGCGCTCGATATCCGGGATGTCGAGAGTGACGCGACCGTGCTGCGGCGGCTGCGTGGTGATGGCGAGAAGTGCCAGATGGGTCAGGCCGTCATGCGCGCCTTTCACGGCAACCACGACGCAGGTCGGCCGGATCTTGCGGCCTTCGGTTTCGCCACGTTCCTGCTGCCACGCCCAGAGATAGGGATAGGCGATGATCTGGCCGGGCAGTATCTCACGGCTCATCGTCATAGCCCTCGCCGCGCTCTAGCCGGTCGATTTCCGCGGCGAAGAGGTCCTTGTGCTCCTCGGGCATCTCGGAAACACGATAGGCGCGACGCGGATCCCTGCCGGTGCGCATCCGCTCGTAATGCTCATAGCTCATGAGGACGAAGCGGGGCTTGCGGTGTTTGGTGAGCATGATCGGTTCGCGGCTGGCGGCATCGGTGACGTCGCCAACCTGCTTGTTGAGGTCGCCTGTCGTGAACTGTCGCATGGCCAAGTCTCCGTGTGGATTTCCATAATATCCATATTTCCCCGATTTGCAAGAAAATAGCCCCGCCACTGCGATGTCGCGAACGGCGGTTGCGAAGATGCGAGTGCACGAAGAACCCGACCCCGAGGGGTCGGGTTCTTCGATCTGGTGATGGAAGCGTCCCGAACGGACGCGAGGAGGGTGGCGCTCACGCGCCACCCTCCGTAAACCGCCAGAGCGGAATGCCGAGGCGGCGGGCCTTGTCGGCCAGGTTCTCGGTGATGCCGGAACCAGGGAAGACGATCAGCCCGGAGGGCATGACCGACAGGAGCTGGTCGTTGCGCCGGAACGGTGCGGCCTTGGCGTGACGGTTCCAGTCCGGCTTGAAGGCGATCTGCGTGACCTTGCGGTTTTCGGCCCAGCAG
This sequence comes from Hyphomicrobiales bacterium, assembly GCA_030456445.1. Classification (GTDB taxonomy): domain Bacteria; phylum Pseudomonadota; class Alphaproteobacteria; order Rhizobiales; family Rhizobiaceae; genus Mesorhizobium_L. The sequence continues at coordinate 82,435 of JAKDNM010000002.1, read as the reverse complement.
GCGGCGATACGCTCGGCCCCGCGTGGGCTGCCGCCATGGAGCAGCACCATGTCCGGGTGCTTCTCGCGAGCCTTGTCGAGCGCGTCCCAGATCCGGTCGTGATCGTTGCAGTCGAGACCGCCGGCGAAGGCGATCTTGGTGCCGGCCGGAACCAGAACCTCGGTCTCGGCGCGGCGGCGCGCTGCGAGGAAATCCCGGCTGTCGATCACCGCCGCCGTCATCGCCTGATGGGAGATTTTGGAACCGGTACGCGGCCGCCATGCCGATCCGGTCTGGGCTTCGTAGAGGTCAGCGGCTTCGTCGCGCATGATTTCCAGCACGTTGCGCCGCTCGATATAAGTGATGCCTTCGGCCGTGAGCCGCTCCAGCTCGACGGACTTCACCTCCGAACCGTCCTGCTCGCTCTGGCTGGACCGCTGCGCCTCCTCGTTGCGATCGAGGTTGCGGGCGACGCGCTCGGCGGCACGATGGAAGACGTTGACGAAAGACCAGAGCAGATCGTCGAGATCAGGTTCGAGCCTGGTGTCGCCGAGCATGCCGGCAAAAGTCTCGACGATCCCGGCGAGGCCGGCCCGGATCACCTCGTCGTCGGGCAGCGGCCGGGGATCGGGCTCGTCCTGATGCGGGCGGTGGCCGTACATCTGCAATTCGAGGATGACGCGATCGGTCGGCGAGGAGGCGTGATAGGGCTCGTAGGCGTCGTCGAAAGGAAGCTCATAGGTCATGGCGGGTCTCCGTCGGTTGCGGCCGCACCCATCGCGGCCTGACAGCGAAACCCGGCCGCGCCCCGGTCGCGGCCGCACCGAAGGCCGGAGCGAAGCGGAGGACGGCGCAGCCGTTGCGGCCGTGACCGGGACGTGGCAGGGGTCGCCTCTCGGCAGGCCGCGAGCGCGGACTCTCCGGCAGGCTACGCCATGCCTGCGGGATTTTCCGGTGACGCCGCCCCTGCCCGCCTGCCGGCCCGGGCGGCTATCCGGGCGGCAGGAAGAGACGGGCATCTTCAGGAAGAAGCTGATCGCTGAGCCATGCCACGAGATGAGTAGCCCCGAGATGACGCAGATCGTCGTTGAAGTCGCCGAGCTGCGGGCGAAGCACTATGGCGAGAATTCCGGCCTCGCCTGCGCGCCGGCTGAGATGCTCGATGCCGACGCCGCTGGTCGGCACGGCATCGGCCGCGATGTAGAGGCGACGGCAGCCAGGTGGGAAGGTCAGGCCGGCGAGATGATTGGCCGAAGTGGCGGCGGCAACCGGCAGCACCGGCATCACGGTGCGCAGCGAGGCCATCGTCTCGAATCCCTCGCCGGCGGCCATGACCGGAATGGGCGAGCCCGGCTCTTGGCCGAGCCAGATGGCGTTGCCGAGGAGATGGCCCAGCGAGCGGCGCGGATCGGCGACCTGTGCCTTGCCCACCTTGCCGCTCGGATCGAGCCCAGAGGACAGATAAGTGCGCTGCAGGCCGGTAATGCGCCCATCGAGAGAGGTGACTGCTGCAATCAACGCGGGCAGCTCCTGCGTCTCGCCCGTGACAAGATCCCGGTAATAGCAGCCGGGATGGAAGCGCAGGGCGCGCTCGTGGGCGGTCAGGAGTATCCCGCGGCCGACGAGATAGCGTTCGGCCAGCGTGCCGGCGATCGGCTGCGCCATGGCGAACAGGCGACGCGCCGCCTCGGGGGAGCCGCGTACCGCGGCAGGCTGGCGCTGCGCGCCATGGTTTTGCGGCCGTGGCATGGCGAGGAAACGACGTGCCTCGTCGGCGACATCCCGGAACTCGACGAGGCCGCAGCTCTCTCGGATGACATCGAGCAGATCGCCAAATTCGGACGTCGCCTCATCGACCCACTTGCCCGCAAGACCCTTGCCATTGGACTTCAGCCGCACATGCATGGAGCGACCGCGCGTGTTGCGGACATCGCCGACGATCCAGTGATTGCCGGAACGATGCCCGTTGGAGAGATATTCGCGGCACACCGCCTCGGCATGTTCGCCGAGACGGCGTGCCAGCTCGGAGGCCGAGCCCGTCATGATCGCCTCCATTCAAGCCGCCGCAGTGCGGTCGGTGACACCGACCAGCGTATGGCGATCGAGGAGCGCCGCGAGAATGGCGGAGCCTTGCGTGCCCGTCGGGATGAACAGCCGGAGCTTCCAGGAGATGATTTCCGAGACCAGGCCCAGCGCCTTCAGCCGAGGAACCATCGCCTCGGTGAAACCGATCAGTTCGACGCGATAGTCGTTCATGACGCGGCTGCGGCGCAGGATCAAGCCGTCGGCGAGCTGCAAGCCAATCCGTCCATCGACCAGGCCGATCCATGCCTCACCCGGCGCCAGCGTCGGAACATGGTCGATTCCGAGATTGCGCAACATGGTTGCGACCAAGGTCGACGCGATGTGACGGCCGATGATGCGCTCGCCGGCATCGGTCTGGATCCGGTAGACCTGGCAATCATGATCTGGCAGCCGCCGCCAGATCGGCAGCAGCAGGCCGGTGACCATGTGGAAGGTGCTGGTGATGAACTCCGGAACCGCGGCGACCTCTGCCTGCCAGAGTTCACAAAACAGCTTCCGGTCGGCCGGCTGCCAGAAGGTTTCCGCAAGAGCGTCGAGGCCGAAGCGCAATTCATCGGTCGGCCGCAGCAGGCGCACGCGGTATTCGAGAGTTCCGTCGTCGAGCATGAGGCTCGCCGTCGGGAGCTGGATAGCCGCGCGGTTCGAGCGCGTGTTGATCAAGAGGACCGATTGCGGCTCCGCGCGTACGATCGCAAGCGCGTCGGCGAGACCAAGTGGGCGTACGCGGTCCTTACGCGCGACGGTCAGCACATGCGACTGCGCGCCCGAGACCGGATGCGTGTAGACGGTTTGCCGATCGATGACGGTAATGCTCTCCGTCGTGATCGTCTCCAGACCCTTGTCGTAGGTGCCGGCGGCGATGGCGCCTTCGACCTTGGCCGCCATCAACTGCTCGACCACCTCGAAGAGAAGATTCTGGGTTTCAATGCGGAGCGCCAGCAGTCGATTGAGCCAGGTCGTGATCGGCGGGAGTTCGTCACGCAATCCGCCCTCCTCCGTGGTCAGCGACAGGCCGGTGACCGCCTCGAAAGTCGTCAGCGAGCAGCCTTCGATCTTGCCCTGGTGCAGCAGAAAGTAGAACTGGCGGAGCGCCGCGCGGGCATAGGGGCTTTCCAGATTGTCCTCGGACCGGAACAGCCCTGCCCCTCCGGTCTGGCGCTGGCCGCGCGTGATCGCACCAAGCGTGTCGAGCCGTCTGGCAATGGTCGACAGGAAGCGTTTTCCTGCCTTCACATTGGCGGCGATCGGCCGAAACAGCGGCGGCTGCGCCTGGTTGGTGCGATGAGTCCGTCCGAGACCCTGGATGGCGTTGTCCGCACGCCAGCCGGCTTCGAGCAGATAGTGCTTGCGCAGCCGCTGGTTCTTCGCCCCGAGATCGGCATGATAGGAGCGGCCGGTGCCTCCTGCATCCGAGAAGACCAGGACGGCCTTGTCGTCATCCATGAACGCTTGAGTTTCCGCGAGGTTCGCAGAGCCCGGGCGGTTTTCGACGGCGAGCCGGTCGACGCCATCGCGGCCAGTCTTCTTGACGATGCGCCGCGAACGCCCGGTCACCTCGGCGACGACATCGATGCCGAAGTGATGAAGGATCTGGTCGAGCGCGCTGCCGAGCGGCGGTAACGAGGCCAGCTTCTCGATCATCTCGTCGCGCCGACGAACTGCTTCGCGGCATTGCACGGGATTGCCGTCAGCATCATGCACGGGCCGCGAAGTGATGTTGCCTTCCGCGTCCGAATATTCCTCGAACAGCTGCGTGGGGAAGGAATGCATCAGGTACCCACCGACGTAATATGCCGCGTCCCCGTTATGCAACGAACGGCGGGTCAAGTCTTTGATCTGCTTTTTCATTTCCTCATCTCCACTTGGCATAATCATGATGCCTCTGCTCTCAACAGCAGAAGGACACACCCTCATGATTCCCACCTCTGACTCTCCCTCCGGCGGCGACCCGCGCGCCGGCGTTTCCGACGAGCATGCTCTCGTCCAGGGCTATCTGGCGCAGCACCCCAAGCTCGCGGCAGGCGCCCTCAGCGCGGCGCGGCATTTTCTGAAGTGGGCGAGTGCTCACGATCTCCCCTACAAGGATCTTGATGCGGCCGCGGTTGATCGTTTCGCGCGGCATCGCTGTCGTTGCGGGCGCTATAGACCCCGCCAGTTGCGTGATCCGGTCTATATGACCGACGTTCGCCGGTTCCTTCGGTATCTGGAGGATGCCGGGATCGTGGCCGTTCCGACCGGTGTCGAACGACTGGACAAATACCTGCCAGAGTTCGCTGCCGGGCTTAGAGCCGCTGGCTACAGCAAGGTGACCTATGCTGGCCGGTTAAGTCAGGCTCGGCATTTCGCCGAGTGGATCTTGCAGGCGCGTATTCCCGCGAATGAGATCACTGACGTCACCATTGAACGGTTTGCTCAGCACGATTGCCGGTGCGGCATCCGAACAAAGCGCGGCCGACGGGTAGCTGGCTCGGGAACCAGGGATCGCCGTCGCGGTGCTCTTCGCTTCGTCAATTTCCTGCGTGACCAAGGTGTGATCGATCTCTCCGCGTTGCCCAATACTGTTGAGACCGATCCGCGACTGGATGGTTTCTCACAATGGCTGCTCCGCGAACGTGGGACAACAGGGGAGACGATCCGGCGCTATCGACAAGAAGCCGGACGCTGGATCGATGTTCTCGGCACCAATCCGGCGCATTACGATGCAGCGACCATCCGCTCGATCGTTCTGGATCAGTGCAAAGAGCGATCCCGTTCTTCGATTCGTATGACGGTGACCGTGCTGCGCGCGTTTCTGCGCTTCACCGTCAGTCAGGGGCTTTGCGCTCCACATCTGCTGCACGCAGTGCCGCCCGCAGTTCGACGCAAGCTATCGACTGTTCCGCGGGTGATGCCAGCAGCAACGATTGAAGATATCATTGCGTCCTCTGGTATGGCGACATCGGTCGATGTCCGGGATCGCGCCATCCTCCTCCTGCTCGCGCGAATGGCGCTGCGGGCGGGAGACGTGTGGCAGCTACGTCTTTCCGATATTGACTGGCGGGCCGGTCGACTACGGTTACACGGTAAAAGTCGTCGCGGGACGATGCTGCCGCTGCCCCAGGATGCGGGCGATGCACTTCTCGCCTACATTGAGGATGTACGGCCCGTCGTCTCGACGGACCGGGTATTCCTGCGAACTCAGGCGCCGTTTACCCCGTTACGTTCTTCGGCTGAGATCGCCGGCATCGTCGCCCGCATCCTGAAGCGTGGTGGATTTTCCCATCTGCCGACAGGATCCCATGTGTTCCGTCACTCACTGGCGTCCGCCTGGCTGCGCGACGGCGCCGATCTCGATCAGATTGGCATCGCTCTCCGGCACGCCTCTCGGGACACGACGGCGATCTACGCGAAGGTGGATGTCTCGATGCTGGCAACCGTTGCCCAGCCCTGGCCGGGAGCAGCGTCATGATCCAACAACACGTCGATCGCTATATCCAATTGCATCGCGCCCTCGGCAAGAAGTTTGAGGCCCAGGAACAGGCACTGAGCCAGTTCGCTACCCTCGCCAGCGAGCGAGCCGTCACCATCATAACCGCCGAGTTGATATTGGAGTGGGTCCGTGAAGCGGCTACGCCAAACGCCGCCCGTATCCGTTTTGGCCGCGCCCGCGCCTTTGCCGAGTTTTTGCACAGCGAAGACCCACGGCATGCAGTGCCGACCGCAGGGCTGATGGGGCGCGGCAGACGGCGGCGGCCTGCTCCATACATTCTGATGCCGGAGCAGATCGCAAGCATCATGGCAGAGGCCCTGAAGGTACCCGGCGTGGCTCCGATCAGCCCGCTTACGTATCACCATTTGTTCGGGCTGCTTGCCTCGACGGGGCTCCGCATCTCGGAAGCTCTTTCCCTTCGCTTCGATGATCTGACGGATGACGGCCTCATGGTTCGCAGCGGCAAATTTGGTAAAAGCCGCCTTGTTCCATTGCACGCTTCAACCCGGGCTGCGCTTGAAGAGTACCTTGCCATCCGACGTGAGTTTGGTGGCGCAAGCGACGAACTCTTTGTGCTGGGTCACGGTCATGCACCGACCAAGACCAGAGCCCATGTGGTCTTCGTCCGGATTGTCAGGCAGCTCGGGTACCGCAACCCCAAGGGACCGGGTCCCCGTCTGCACGATCTGCGCCACACCTTCGCAGTGCGTTCTCTGGAAGCCTGCGGGAATGATCCGCAGGCTATTCTGCGGCACATGCAGGCGCTGAGCACCTATCTGGGCCATGCCGAGATTGCCAACACCTATTGGTATCTCGAGGCAACACCTGTCCTGTTGCGCACGATCGCTTCAGCAAGCGAAGGTGCTTTCGTCGGAGGTGCAGCATGACGCCGCTCGCTCCGGACCTTTCCGCATTCCTGCAGAACCACCTTCCGAATGAACGCGGTGCAAGCCCGCATACAATCGCGAGCTATGCGCATGCGTTCACGCTCTTACTGCGTTTCGCTGCCGCGCGTTTCAAACGACAGCCATCCGACCTCATGATCGAGGATCTCGATGTCGGATTGGTGAGAGCTTTTCTGGAGCATGTCGAGGAGGGGCGGGACAATACCGCCCGTTCTCGCAATGCCCGGCTCTCGGCGATCAAGGCATTCTTTCGCTTCGTCGAACACCGGCAACCGGCCTGCCTCGAACAGGCCATGATGATCCGCGCGCTGCCGGTCAAGCGAACGGACACCCGGCTCATTGACTACCTGACACGGGAAGAGATCCGAGCGCTGCTTGCGGCGCCCGATATTCGCACGCGGGGCGGCCTACGTGACCGTGCGATGCTCCATCTGGCCTACGCCGCGGGTCTGCGAGCATCCGAACTGTTGGCGATGCGGATGGAAGACTTCCCCGACAGGTCGCTTTCCAGCATTCGCGTCCTCGGCAAGGGGCGACGCGAACGTATCCTTCCGCTCTGGAAAGAAACGCAGGCCGTATTGCGTGCATGGCTGGCCGTTCGGCCGGGTAGCCAGGGTCCGGAACTGTTCCTGAGCCGGGATGGGAAGCGCATCAGCCGCGATGGATTCGCGTACAGGCTCCAACTGCACGTGGCCAAAGCATGCAAAACGGTGCCGTCGATTACCGGCAAAAGCGTCACGCCGCATGTGCTTCGGCATAGCTGCGCCATGCACACGCTCCAGGCAACCGGAGACGTTCGCAAGGTGGCGCTGTGGCTCGGCCACGCCAGCATCCAGACTACCGAGATGTATCTGCGCGCCGATCCAACCGAGAAGCTCGCGCTTCTGGATGCCCATCACGCCCCGTTGATCAAACCCGGCAAGTTCCGGGAACCCTCGGACAAACTGATGCAGATCTTGGCCGTCGCCACACAGCGTTCCTGACCGCCCGGCAAATTGGCGTCCCGCGTTTTGCGGGACGCTATTCCATCACATAGCCGAGCGCCCGATAGCCTGTTCGTCGCTTGGCGGCCATCCTGGCAAGGACCGGAACCAAACTGTCCACGTAGTCGACCACAAGCACGTCCTTCTTTTCGTCATGCCGTCGGTGCAACCTGCCCACATATTGCGCCAAGGTGCCTTTCCAGGCGATTGGCATTGTCAGGAACAAGGTATCAAGCCGGGCATCATCGAAGCCTTCGCCGATATAGCGCCCTGTCGCGAGGATCAGCCGTTCCTCATCGTCGGCAACGGTCAATGCGGCCTGCGCGGCCTTTCGCTCTTTGGTGGACATGCCGCCACGGAGCACGACGATGTTCTTGGCGAACCCCGAGAATCGCTGCTGAAGATACTCGAGATGATCCTTCCGCTCGGTCAGCACGATCGGCGAACGTTTGGCCTCAAGCGATTTCAGCACATCATCGAAGATCAGATCGTTTCGGGGCCCATCTTCCGCAAGAGCGGCATAGATCGCCGGCATGGACGGGCGCTCGGCCATGGCGAGGACCTCCGGCAATCGGAAACTCGTGTGGCGCTCACGAGCACGATGGCGTAGGCCGCTTTCGGCGGCCTGCGATTTGGCGCTTACCTGATGGCGCACCGGGCCGCATTGCATGAAGATGATTGGATGATGTCCATCCTTTCGGGCGACGGTAGCCGACAAACCGGTGACATAGCGCGCCTTCGACCTGCGTGCGACAAGCTCAAAGCTCATGGCCGACAGGTGATGGCATTCATCGACAACGAGGTGACCGTAATCGGCAACGACGTCGTCAACTTCGCCTTTGCGAACCAGACTCTGAATCAGCGCCACGTCGACCAAGCCGGTAGGTTTGCGCTTTCCGGCACCGATGGTGCCGATCTGCTTTGGATCGATCTGCAAAAACGACTCAAGCCGTTCGACCCACTGGCTGAGCAATTCCCGGCGGTGGACCAACACAAGCGTATTGCGGGCACGATGTGCGATCAGCGCCGAGGCGACAACCGTCTTGCCGAATGCGGTCGTGGCGGCGAGTACGCCGGTATCGTGCGCAATCAGGGCATCGAATGCCTGTGATTGCTGCTGGCGAAGTTCGCCTTGGAAGCACACCGTCTCCGGTAAGGCCTTTCCGTCTTCACGCAAATCGTCCAGATCGACGGTTGCATCGTGTTCGGCCAGGAACCCGACCAACTCGTCGAAGCACCCGCGCGGCAGAGCGACGTGCCGGGGATGCAACTCGGCGCACGACACAATCCGCGGCTTTCCGAATGTCGGCAGCCGCATCGCCTGCGCGCGATAAAACTCCGGGTTCTGGAACGCGGCCAGCCGCACCAACTGAGCGATCATGGCTGAAGGCAGCCCTGACCTGTCGATATAGATCTGGTCCGCGACCGTCACCTTGATCATCTGCGGGATAGGCACATCAAGACGATGCGGCGAACTGCGGCGTGACGGAGACATCTTCCAAGGTTCATCCGCCTGCTCGTCATCCACCGGCATGCGCACGCCAAGCACCCGTCCCGAAAGCTCGGCCGCTTCGACTAGATCGGTCACAGCCGCCCCCGATATTCTCGGCAGCAAAGACAAATAGGCCCACTGATCGTCATATGGCCGCATATCCGCATCCACAAAGACGCTGTTGCCGGCCTTGCGCGCAGTATTCTGGAGGGGCAAGGCGATCAGGTTGCCAAAGCCACCAAGCGGCATAGTATCCTGGTTCGGAAACAGCCGGTCATACGAGGCGAAGCCGATTTCCGGCCTCCTTTCCATCGTTTCCGTGATCAGGACCGATCCGAGCTGGCGCGCCAGACGGGCCGAGACCGGTTCGGAGAAGAAGATCCAGACGTGGCCTCCGTTCCCGGATCTCGACCGTTCGAGCGCCGCTGGAACCCCTTTCTCCCGGCAGGTTTCGAGCAGCGCACTCGCATCCTCGGCCCAGGATGCCTTGTCAAAATCCGCTGCCAGGAACCAGCATATATCTCCAGGAAGCAACGGATAAACACCGGCGATAAAATCCGCGCCCCGGCCATCGCCACCCCGCAGGTGTTTTTCCATGATACTTTCGTCCGGCGGGATGAACGCCTGATGCAGGCATTCGCCGCATTTCACCTTTGGCTTGCCGCAGATGCCCCTTACCCATTCATTGGCGCAGGCGGGCGAATATCCTGATCGGCCAGTCTTCCTGTTTTCCCATCGCACCGGGAATACATCAGGCCGACCGGCGAATAGGCTTCGGAACAGCCCTACCTTTTCATGCGACGGGGAGGTGTTCGTGACAGGGGCGTTCTCGAAGGAAGGCTGTTTGACCGCGGGCTTCGCAGCGAGGCGTCTCTCAAGGGCCGCCACCTCACGCTGAAGCTGCGCGCGTTCGGCATTCAAATTGGCCAGACGCGTTCGAACCCGCTCCAACTCCGCCTCAATGTCGCTCTCGTCAGCCACCGGCGATTTCAATCCAACCCTTTCCGTCCCGTCCAGCATAAGGCGCGAAGGCGACTGGCGTAAGCAGGTCCGGCCGCTCGTCGGAAACGTCGGCGCGCGGGTCGCCGCCGGAGGGAGAGTCAGAGGTGGGAGTCATGAGGGTGTGTCCTTCTGCTGTTGAGAGCAGAGGCATCATGATTATGCCAAGTGGAGATGAGGAAATGAAAAAGCAGATCAAAGACTTGACCCGCCGTTCGTTGCATAACGGGGACGCGGCATATTATGTATTATCCCGAACTCGGGATAATACATATTCCCTCGGCGTGACATCAACGTGGAGGTCTGACCATTCCTCGGTCGGGATCTCGGCCAGCCGCCGTTCCATCAGTGCTTCGCCGGTCGAGACGATCTGCACGACCGCTGAATGACCTTCCGCGCGGTCCTGCTCGATCGCGCCAATCAGCGTCGGCGTCATCATCGAGGTGATGAGGTGGGAGAAGAAACGCTGCTTGGTGCTTTCGAATGCCGAGCGGGCTGCCGCCTTCGCATTGCGATTCAGCGTGCCGGTCTCGCTGGTGATGTTGGCTGCCTCGAGCGCGGCGGTCAAATTGTTATGGATGACCTGGAACGCGTCCGCATAGGAATTGTAGATGCGGATCTGCTCCTCGGTGAGTTTGTGCTCGAGAAGATCGTATTCGACGCCGTCATAGGAGAGTGAGCGCGACGTGTAGAGTCCGAGCGACTTGAGGTCGCGGGCGAGCACCTCCATCGCCGCGACACCGCCGTCCTCGATGGCCGCCACGAACTCGGCGCGGTTGGCGAAGGGAAAGTCCTCGCTGCCCCAGATGCCGAGGCGCTGGGCGTAGGCTAGATTCTCGACGGCGGTGGCGCCGGTCGCGGACACGTATACGACGCGGGCGTCGGGCAGCGCATGCTGCAGGCGCAGGCCCGCCCTGCCCTGCTGCGATGGCGCGACGTCGCCGCGTTCGCTTTTGCCGCCGGCGGCATTGGCCATCGCATGGGCTTCGTCGAAGATTATGACGCCATCAAAGTCCTTCCCCACCCAGTCGAGGATCTGCGTGATGCGCGACTTTTTGCCTTCGCGCTCCTGCGAACGCAGCGTCGCGTAGGTGGTGAACAGGATACCTTCGGCAAGGCGGATCGGCGTGCCTTGCCGAAAACGCGAGAGTGGCTGGACGAGAAGACGCTCCTGGCCGAGCGCTGCCCAATCGCGCTGAGCATCTTCGAGCAGCTTGTCGGACTTCGATATCCAGATCGCGCGCCGACGGCCCTGCAGCCAGTTGTCCAGAATGATGCCGGCAACCTGTCGCCCCTTGCCGCAGCCGGTTCCGTCACCCAAAAACCATCCGCGGCGGAAGCGGACCGCGTTCTCCGCGCCGTCGGGGGCGGCCGTGACGACATCGCAGGTTTCGTCGACCGTCCAGGCACCTGCGAGATGGCCGGAATGCGCCTCGCCGGCATAGATCACGCTTTCGATCTGGGCGTCGGACAGCAGGCCCACGTCGATGATCGCGTCCGGCAGGAGCGGCCGGTACGACGGCTTCGGCGGCGCGACCGCCGCCATCGCCGCGGACTGGACGAGCGGCGTCGGATGCGGTTTGGCGCGGGGGATGTGGATCGACTGCAGCGCATAGGGCTCGTAGATCGTGTCGGTGAGCCGTCCGCCCTCCTCCGGCATCCAGTCGCGCAGTTCATAGGCGAGGGGAACGGTAGGCGCGGCGTCGGGCACGACCGGTCGGGCGGGTTTCGCCCGGACAACGGGACGGACCGGCCGGTTGGTCTTCCAAATTGGCGCCGCGGTTGCGATGGGCGCCGCTCTCGCGGCGGATCGCGCGGCCATCTGCATCGCAGCATTGCGCAGGATCCCGTTCGACAGGGCGCCGATCGAATCCGGAAAGCCGCCCGGCGTGCGCGGAGGCAGATCGGAAATCCAGGAGAGCAATGTCTCGACGTCCGGGGCCTTGCCCGGCGACGCTACAAATGCAGACGGATCGGATGCTGGCGTCTTGTCGATGGTGGTGAGGCGGGTTTCGGCCGTCGTGCCATGGCGGGCATAGACGCGGCCATCGATCGCCGCTGTGAAGACCACCCTGCCCTGCTGCTGCAGCCGCTCGAACGCAGCCCGCCATTTGGGGTTTTCCGGAGAGAGGCCGGTGCCGGTGATGGCGACCAGTCGGCCTCCGGCACGCAGGCGGGCGAAGGCCGAAGACAGATGCCGCCACGCCGCGTCGGCGACATGACTGTCGATATAGGCGCCCACGCTGAAGGGCGGGTTCATCAGCACAACGGAGGGTTCGATCCCGGCATCGAGATGATCGTCGATATGGGCCGCGTCATGCCGAAAAACGGGAGTGCGCGGAAACAACAGGCCGAGCAGATCGGCGCGCGTCGCGGCGAGTTCGTTGAGCGCGAGCGACGCCCGGGCAATCTGGGCATGAACGGCAAGGAGACCGGTGCCGGCCGAGGGTTCGAGAACGAGATCCGACGATGAGATCGCGGCGGCATTGGCCGTGACGAAGGCGAGCGGCAGCGGCGTCGAAAGCTGCTGCATGGCCTGGCTCTCGTCGGAGCGCCGCGTGTGGGTGGGAACGAGCTCGGCGATGCGTTTCATCATCGCCAGTGCCGCCTGCGGCGCGGCCGACCGCGACAGGATCGCTGAACCGTAGCGGCGGAGAAACAGGATTTGGGCGGCTTCGAGCGCTTCGTAGGCATCCTTCCAGACCCAAAACCCCTGTGCATCGCTGCCGCCGAAGCTATCGGTCATGGTCGCGCGCAGTGCCGCGGTGGTGATGGGCTTGCCCTGTTCAAGAAAGGGAAGAAGCTGGATTGCTGCCTGATGGATCGCAAGACCGGTGTCGACGGGGCGGGATGCCGGGGCCGCAGGGGGAGCGCCCGTCCGGGCGACGGTCGAGGTGGTCGTGACAATGTTCATGGAGATGTCCTTCGAGCGAGAGTGTCCCGCCCTGCCGGCGCACGCTCTCCGCTCCAGCAAGGCCGAACTCCTCCCGGCCCCTCTCTTCCTCCCGCGCCGCGGATGAGGAGAACCGGTGAAGGAATTTGGGTGCCGGCTAGCTGTCGCCTCTCCAGGGCGATCCGGACCATGGCGGCACGTCGACCTCAAGTCGCGCCCGGCCCGAAATCAAGACGTCGCCGTCGGAAACGACACCGGGTATGTACATCCGGGCTCGCCAAGCGCCGCTGTGCCGATCGCAAACCGGTCGGAAGGCCGCAGCTGGTATGCAGATCATCTTCGTTTCATCTGTACAGATTATTAAGTTGAACTTAACGACGCATTCGGATTTTGGCATCTAATCACGGAATGCGATTGGCTCTATCTTTGCTCAACGATCAAAAGGTTGAAAAGGATGGGAGCCTTGAGTCCATGCAATCGCTTCGTCGCATCGTTGTTCGCGGCTGCCGCCATGCTTGCCCCGGTGGCAGCAATGGCTGACCAGAAGGCGAAACCGGAGCCTCTGACCATCGAGGAGCAAGGCAGCTTCTTCGTCGGCGGCAAGGTGGTCACGACGCCAGGCACCTATAACAACAACAATCCGACCGCCGAAGGGCAGACCTTCCACGGCGATCACCTCTATGCCTTCTATCAGAAGCCGCTAAACGCCAAACCGCTGCCCATCGTCATGCTGCATGGCGCATACCAGTCGGGCCGCAGTTGGGAAACCACCCCTGACGGCCGCGAGGGATTTCAGAACATCTTCCTGCGCCGGCATTTCCCGGTTTACATCGTCGATCAACCACGTCGAGGCCGGGCCGGTAATAGCACCGTCGCCGCCACGATCGAACCGACTCCCTACGATCAACTTTTCTTCGATCAGTTCCGGTTCGGCAAATGGCCGAATTTCTTCGACAACGTGCAATTCAGCCGCGACCCGGAGGCTCTGGATCAATTCTTCCGCTCCGTCACGCCCAACACCGGACCCTATGATGCCGGCGTGATCTCGGACGCTATGGCGGCGCTGTTCGACAAGATCGGCCCCGGCATCCTGTTCTCGCATTCGCAGGCAGGCGGGCCGGGCTGGCTGACGGCGATCAAGAGCCAAAACGTCAAGGGCATCGTCGCGCTCGAACCTGGCAGCGGCTTCATTTTTCCCGAAGGCGAACTGCCCGAAGCAATGCCAAGCGCAGCCGGAGCGCTGGCGCCGGAGGCAGTGCCGCTCGCCGATTTCGAAAAGCTAACCCGCATCCCGATCACTATCTTCTACGGCGACAATTTCCCGACCGAACCGACCAAAGAGCGCGGACAGGACAATTGGCGGGTGCGGCTCGCTATGGCGAAGCTCTGGGTCGAGGCCATCAACAAGCATGGCGGCGACGCGCAACTCGTGCATCTGCCGGACATTGGCATTCGCGGCAACACCCACTTCCTGATGTCGGACCTGAACAACTTCCAGATCGCGGACCAGATCTCGAAGTTCCTCATGGCGAAGAAGCTGGACTGACGCGGCCCGCGCTGCCTCTCGCGAAGTCGTGCGCGCTCATCTTACGCAGCGACAAGAAAGGAGTCCGAAATGAGGCGCGAGTTCCTTGGAGCCTCCGCGCTCGTTCTCTCAACTGCAATGATAGGAGTGCCCTTCATGACCGAAGCATCCGCTGCCGAACCGATCGCCTCGCCGCTCGATTACAGGAAGAACCCGTTTACGCTGGTTTATGACGGCGCCATCACCAAGAACGAGCCGGGCAAGGTCAACATCCGCCCGCAAAAGTACAAGCTCAATGGCCTCGATATCGTCGCCAATGTCTACACGCCGGCAAACTACGATCCGAGCAAGAAATATCCGACGATCGTCGTTGCGCATCCGAATGGCGGCGTGAAGGAGCAGACCGCTGGCCTCTACGCGCAGAGCCTTGCGGAACGCGGGTTCATCACGATCGCGATGGACGCCGCCTACCAGGGCGGCAGCGGCGGCGAGCCGCGCAGCACGGACAAACCGCAATACCGCACCGAGGACATTCACGGCGCTGCGGACTTCATCACGCAGTCTCCTGGCGTCGATGCGAACCGTCTCGGCTTGCTCGGCATTTGCGGCGGCGGCGGTTACGCCCTGGCGGCTGCGAAAGCCGACAAACGCTTCAAGGCGGTTGCGACGCTGAGCATGTTCAATTCAGGGCGGGTTCGCCGCAACGGCTTCCAGGACTCACAGCTTGATACGATTGAGGAGCGCCTGGCGCAGGCGTCTGAGGCCCGCGCCCAGGAAAAGGCCGGTGGGGGAATTCTCTATTCCGGTGATGCCGGCCTGACGGATGAGCAGATCGCGGCGCTGCCGTTCCCTCTCTATCGGCAGGGCTATGTCTACTACTGGAAGACCAACGCGCACCCTGGCTCCACCTTCAAATACACCACGAGCAGCTTGCTCGACCTGATGCGTTGGGACGCGACGGATCAGATCGACCTCATCAACGTCCCGCTGTTGATGATCGCCGGCAGCGCCGCCGACACCCTTTACATGTCCGAGGACGCATTTCCCAAGGCGACCGGCACGAAGGACAAGGAACTGTTCAAGATCGAGGGCGCACAGCACATCGAAACCTATTGGGTGCCCAAATATGTTGAAGCCGCGCTCGGCAAGATGACGCCGTTCTTCAACCGGACCCTCGTTTCCTGACCGCGCGCAACATAGCGCCCAGGCTGGTGCTTGGGCGCTATGTTTTTCCAGCCACCGGAGGAACCACAACATTGAAAAAGATCACCCGAAATCTGCTCGTCGTCGCGAGCCTCGCCCTTACCGGAGGAATTTCCACTATGGCTAATGCTCAAAGCCAGACCCCCGCCGCATCCGATGCGACGGCAAGGCAGCCTTCGCGTGCGCAGCAGCTCTATGGCGATATCGCGCCGAAGATGGCCGAGCTGACCGACAACGTGCTCTATGGTGACATTTGGGAACGGCCCGGCCTTTCCAAGCGTGATCGCAGCCTTGTCACCATAACGGCGCTGATCGCCCTCAACCGCCCCGACCAGCTTCGATCGCACATCGCTATCGGCCTTCAAAACGGCCTGACCAAGGATGAGATCATAGAAACGATCACCCACATGGCTTTCTATTCGGGATGGCCGAGTGCGGTTTCTTCTTTGGCGATCGCGAAAGAGGTCTTTCAGAAGTGAGGCGGCGCGAGTTCCTTGGAACCTCTGCGCTCGTTCTCTCAACTGCAATCATAGGAACCCCTGCGATGGCCAATGATGCGAATTCTGCAATCGTCGTCACCCATACAGGATCACAGCCTTCCCGCGCCGGCTCGCCCGACAATTTTACCGGCGTCGTCCGCGTCGATGATCCGTTCAAGGGGAGCGGGCTTGCCCGGATAAGCGGCGCGACCGTCACTTTCGAGCCGGCCGCGCGCACCGCCTGGCACACGCATCCACTCGGTCAAACGCTGATCGTGACGGCCGGCGTCGGCCTGGTGCAGGAATGGGGCGGCCCCGTTCAGGAAATCCGGCCGGGCGATACCATCTGGATTCCGCCCGGCGTGAAGCACTGGCACGGCGCAAGCCCCACGGTCGGCATGAGTCATATCGCCTTCTCCGAAGCGCTCGACGGCAAGACGGTCGAATGGCTGGAAAAGGTTTCAGACGAACAATATCGTCAGGCTCCGCGATAGCGCAGAGTGTTGACCAGCATAGCCAGGGCCGGCGAGTTCTGCCGCCTGCTCGGATAGTAAAGGTGATAGCCGGGGAAATAAGGGCACCAGTCCTCCAGAACCCGCACCAGCCGCCCCGCCTCGATGTGAGGTAGCGCCTGGTCTTCGGGCATGTAGGCCACCCCCAAGCCGTCCAGAGCCGATTGGAGCCGCATAGGCAGGCTGTTGAACACGAGCTGGCCCTCGGTTCGTACTTTCACCTCGTGGCCGTCCTTCTCCAGGCCCCAATGAAACAGCCCGCCGTGGGTCGGAAACCGAATGGTGATGCACTTGTGCGCGGTAAGGTCTTGCGGCGTCTCGGGCGGCGGATTCCGCTCAAAATAGGCCGGCGATGCAACGACCGCCATGCGCATGTCGGGACCGATGCGCACCGCGATCATATCTTTCGCGACCTGTTCGCCCATGCGGACGCCCGCGTCGAAGCCCTCCGCAACGATATCGGTGAGGCCGTAATCTACGGTGATCTCCACGTTGATGTCGGGGTAGTCGAGAAGGAACCGCTTCAGCGCCGGCTGTAGGATCGTGAAAACCGGGTGCTCGCCTGCGGTGATGCGGACGGTCCCGGCAGGCTTGTCGCGAAGCTCACTCAAAGCCGACAGCTCGGCGTGGATTTCCTCGAAGCGCGGCACAACGGTGCGCAGCAGGCGTTCGCCGGCTTCCGTGGGTGCAACGTTGCGCGTGGTGCGCGTCAGCAACCTGATCCCTAGACGTTCCTCCAGGTTTCGGATGGTCTGGCTGAGAGCTGACGGCGAAATGCCGAGTTTGGCCGCCGCGCGCGTGAAGCTCCGTTCTGTGGCGACCGTGGCGAATGCAGCAAGGTCGTTGAGGTTTTCTGTTTGCATTTGTTAGCTCAACTAAAAGGCTCATGCGGATTATAGCACGTTATCGCAAGCTGCGGCAGGCGCTAAATTTCCGATCATGATCCGTAGAGGCTGGCCTGCCGCATGGGCGACCAAGATTCAGGCCCTCGCCGGCCGATTGGTTGGGCCACCTCTTGAGTTCGGAAAGGAACAACAATGAAGACACGCAAACTCGGAAAAGACCTGGAGGTTTCTGCCCTTGGCCTTGGCTGCATGGGGTTGAGCTTTGGTTATGGTCCGGCGACCGATCGCAGCGAGGCGATCACGCTAATCCGGGCCGCACATGAGCGCGGTGTCACCTTCTTCGATACCGCCGAAGCCTATGGCCCCTATCTTAATGAAGAGGTGGTCGGCGAGGCGCTGGAGCCGGTCCGCGACCAAGTGGTGATCGCCACCAAGTTCGGCTTCGTTGACGCAATTCCAACTAAGGGCATGGACAGCCGGCCTGAACGAATCCGGCAGGTTGCCGATGAGGCACTGAAGCGCTTGCGTACCGATCGCATCGATTTGTTCTACCAGCATCGTGTCGATCCCAATGTGCCGATCGAGGATGTTGCCGGCACGGTCAAGGAGCTGATCGCAAAAGGCAAGGTTAAGCATTTCGGCATGTCGGAGGCGGGCGTGGACGCTATCCGGCGAGCGCACGCCGTGCAGCCGGTTGCGGCGCTGCAAAGCGAATATTCGATGTTCTGGCGCGAGCCAGAGGTGGAAATCCTGCCGTTGCTCGAAGAATTCGGTATCGGCTTCGTGCCGTTCGCCCCGCTCGGCAAGGGCTTCCTGACCGGCAAGCTCGGCCCCGACACGGTGTTCGACAAGAGCGATTTTCGCAGCACGGTTCCTCGCTTCCAGGCCGACGCGCTGAAAGCCAACCAGGCGCTCGTCGATCTCGTTCGCATGATCGCGTTCGAGAAAGGCACAACGCCTGCGCAAATCGCGCTGGCCTGGCTGTTGGCACAGCGGCCGTGGATCGTGCCGATCCCCGGCACCACCAAGCTCCACCGGCTGGAGGAGAATCTTGGCGCGGTATCGGTCGAGCTGACCGATCAGGACCTTGCTAGCATCCGCGAGGCCCTCGCAGGAATCGAGCTGGTCGGCGAGCGCTATGCCGCCTCCCATCAGCGCCTCATCAATCGCTAACCCGGCCAAAGAAAGAGACATAATGACCAGCAATATTCCCGCCGTGACGCTGAACAACGGTGTGCAGATGCCCGCCTTGGGCTTCGGCGTCTTCCAAGTACCCGACCCTGCGGAATGCGAACGCAGCGTTCGCGACGCCATCGACGTCGGCTATCGGCTTCTCGATACCGCGACCTCCTATGGCAACGAGGAGGCGGTCGGCACTGCGATCAAAGCGCACGGAATCGACCGCAGCGAGCTGTTCGTCACAACCAAGCTGTGGGTCGAGGACGCGAGCTATGAGGGCGCGAAAGCGGCCTTCGAGCGGTCGATCAACAAGCTGCAACTCGACTATCTTGACCTCTGGCTGATCCACCAACCCTATGGCGATGTATACGGTGCTTGGCGGGCGATGGAGGATCTGCATCGTGCCGGGCGCATTCGCGCGATCGGCGTCAGCAACTTTTATCCCGACCGGCTGGTGGATTTCGTGCTTCACAACGAGATCAGCCCTGCGGTGAACCAGATCGAGATTCATCCCTTCCACCAACAGGACGATGCGCAGAAGGTCTTGGAGGAATACAAGGTTCAGCCCGAAGCGTGGGGGCCGTTTGCCGAGGGCAAGAACGGACTCTTCTCCAACGACGTCCTCCAGTCGATCGCCCGGAAGCACGGAAAGAGCATCGCACAGGTCGTCCTGCGTTGGTTGAACCAGCGCGGGATCGTTGCCATCCCCAAGTCGGTGCGCAAGGAACGCATGGCCGAGAACTTCGCGATCTTCGATTTCAAGCTTGATGACGAAGACCTCACCAACATCGCCAAGCTCGACCAGAAGGCCAGCAGCTTCTTCGACCATCGCGACCCGGCGATGGTGAAGTGGCTCGGCACTCGCAAGCTTTGAGCTGAAAGCCTCGGCGTCGCGGCAGCGGACGGCCTCGCGGCTGCACTTTCAAAGATTGAGGTTCGAGGCGAACGCCTGCCGGAAGCGGTGCTCAAAACGACCGGCCGTTGATCCACTTTTTGGAGCAAGACCATGATCGACAATCCAACGCGAAGGGAACTATTCATGACCTCGCTGCTCTTATCCCTTACGGCAGCGGGAGTCGCGCCGGTTACTTCGGCCGCAGCGGCGCAACTCCCTTCAGGCAAGATACTTGTTCCGTACTTTTCGCGAAGCGGAAACACGCGCGTTGTAGCGGGTCAAGTCGGCCGCGCCCTGCAAGCCGACCTGTTTGAAATCGTACCGGAGAATCCCTATCCGGCCGACTACTTCGAGACCGTAGAGCAAGCGAAACAGGAAACCGATCGCGGCTACGAACCGCCGTTGAAGGCGAAAGTCGCCGACATCGCCTCATACAGAACGGTATTTCTGGCCTTTCCGATTTGGGGAATGACCGCGCCGCCGGTAGCTCGCTCCTTCCTCGCCGCGCACGATCTTTCGGGCAAGACTATCATCCCACTCGTCACGCATGGCGGCTACGGGTTGGGCAACAGCTTGGATGTTGTCGCCAGTCATGCGCGAGGGGCCAATCTTGTCGAGGGCTTCTCCATGCAGGCACCACAAGAGCGGCAAACCATAGAACGAGTTACGGAGTGGTTGGACAATCTGAAAGTCGTGCAGTGATAGAGGCGGTCATGACGGACTCCCTGTCTCGGCAGTGGTTTCGTCTGCGGTCTCGCCGGCATCGCTCGTCTGGTGCTGCTCGAACCACGCGTCGAATTCGGCCTTCCGGCGCGCGCGCGTCTGCCGGGCGATTTCCGGCAGCTTTCGGGTAGGAACATCAGCGAGCCGTTGTGCGGCCGCCTCGATGGAGGCGACGCTTAGATAGCGCTGGAGATTGGCGGCGAGGCGGGCGTTCTTTTTCGAGCGACGCAGGATCGCGGTTGCGACTTCGTCACCGTCATAGTTCTCAAAGCAATTGTCGAAAGCCCGCGTCGCGCGGCGGCCGTAGGCAATGACCCGGGCCGCATAGTTGACGCGACCGCGGAAGTTCTCAGGATCGTTCAGGCGTGACATTGAATTTCTCTCCTGTTGGAGGGCCGCTTGCGGGACCCTGAAAATGCGAAAGCCCCGCGGGACCGGGCCACGAGGCGCTGGCGGGGTATCTGCGGGATTTGCCGGTTCGATCAGATCCGTTGGCTGTTCGAGGACTGGTTGATCGTGTCGTCGAGCCGATCGGCGGCGGATCGCGGCAGCGACGCTCGCCGATCGCGGCGTTGCCGCGTCTACGAGACGAGGATTGACCTTGTTCGCCGGGGCCCGGCCGTTTGAATGCGGCCGACGACAAAGACCTCGTCCGTATTGGCTTCGAACAACTTCAGGATGCGGCCGCCGACGGCGACGCATTCGTTGATCCAGTGCCGGTCGGTATCGCCGTGCTTTGCCGCCCGATCGGGCGGCACATAGACGATGGTGAAGTGCGACAGCGTCTCGCCCGTCGGTGCTGCGTAGAAATGTTCCTTCACCTCGATTACGACACCGCCGGTATCGTAAGACGTGGAGACGGTATCCCCAGGGTGGACGAGGTCGGCGACGGTTGGCGCTCCGGGCAGTGTGCACCGGTATCGGCAACGATCGGGAGCACCGAGGCTGGCCGTATAGGTCGAGTGCGCCTCGTAGATCTTTTCGCCCGCAGGGGAAATCTGCTTACGATGGGTCCGCATCGTTGGTCCCTCCTCTTTTGGCGCGTTGCGCGCGGATCGCCGACATGCGGATCTCGATCTCGTCGTCCGACAGGTCTTCGAGCAGCTTCAGGACCCTGTCTGGTCCACCGCGGACGAAGACAAAGCGTTTGCCATGGTGCTCCGCCGGCCAGTCGCCGGGATCGGATCTCCCTGCGATCCCCTTGAAGTCCGGATGCGTCGCATTCCAGATCGCCTCGAGTTTTTCCTCGCGGGTCATGCTGTCGGTCGCGCCGGTCTCGTGTGCAATGATGGCGGCGCGCATCTTGTCCGGGGATTGTCTGTCGGTGAGGTCGCAGAAGCCATGGAACCAGCGTTCGCGACCGCGGATCCTGATCGCGAAAAACACGCTGGTGACGTTGCCGGCCTTGTATTCGGACAGGCCGAACATGCCGGACCTCTGGAAGAGCGGCGGTAGCAGCCCGAGCATGAAATGGTATTGGGCCGGCTCGGTCTCAAACCATTCGCCGGCATATGGTTTGCCGGAGAGGGGATCGACATCGGGATCATCGCGGTGGTGATCGAACAGCCGGAACATCTGTTCGCGTGTGGCGACGCCGTCGAAAACCTTCCTGAAGGGTGGATGCGTGGTCATGGAGCTTCTCCTGAGCGCAGGTCGGCGCCGCGCGGCACGAACCGCGTCGTCGCAACTGCCGGGTGGTGTCGTTGGAGAGCGGTCGGGCTGGTCGGCCGCGGTGGATCAGGGGATCAGGCGAGGCCGAGCTTGCGCGGCGAAGTCGCCTGCAGCATCCAGCGCTCGCCCTTGATGCGCCTGAGGAAATCGGTAGCGGACGGAACGCGGCCGAGAACCTGTTGCACGTGGCGTTCGGCCACCACGCGTGTTGGCACCGCCTTGCCGTCGCCCAAAGCGATCACCGGACCAAATCGCGCTTCGGCTTCGAAGATCCCGAAGGCATGGTGCCTGAACACAAGGTGTTCCGGGCCGGCCGACCAGTTCCGGGTTTCCAGGAACCAGGTGTGCAATGCGAGATAGGCGCTCGGGTCGCCTCCGAAGCGGGCGGCGCTGGCATTGGCAAGTTCGGTGCTGTCCAGCTCCGAGATCGGCAACCAGTGAGGCGCATCGAAATCGATAAGCCAGACCGTCGCTTCGGGCGGATACGTGCAATCCTCCTCAAGGTGCTGCATGCCGAGTTGCTCGGTCGCGACCTTCTCGCCGTCACGATTGACGATGGAGGGCCCGAAGACCGAAACGGCCTCGGCGACGCCCTCGATATGATGTCGTAGCGCCCGGTGTGTGAAACGGCATTGGGCGGCCTTGGTGGCGTCGAACCAGGCATGGACGGCAAAATAGTCGCTCCAGCAGCCGCCATGGATTTTTGCGGACGAGCGCGCATGGTCGTACGGATGCATCGTACGGTTCTCCTTGTCGGGAATGAGGTTGGAATGGCCGGATCAGGCCGAGCGTGAAAGGAGCGCCGCGGCGCGATCGAGGGCGGCAGTAAGGCCGGTCTGTTCACACCAGCCATTGAGGTCGGCGGGCGTGCCGCGCGGCAACAACGGCAGATAAAGCGGGAACACGTCCCGCGCATGCGCGATCTGGAGTGCGCGGGCACTCCAGAGATAATCGCCGTCGCACTCCATGCGCTTGCGATAGGCGGCAAGCCGTGACCGGAAAAACGGATGGGCGCCGCTGTTCAAAGCCGCGAGGAACGCTCGCAGGACGTCATGCAACTCATCGTCCGGCCGCCTGTTGCGACGTGCCTTGAACTGCCCGACCTGGAAAAACAGAGTGTCGGCCGTCGTACCGGAGAGCGTCAGTTCGATGGTCGCGGCGTGCGTTCCGTCGCGCCTCAGCGACAGGATCTGCACGGCCCCGGAGCGGCATTGCGGATAATACCCGCCGACGCAATGATCGAGCCGGTTGCCTTCCTCGACCAGACCGGCCGCCGAAGTGATGGGGACAATCTCGTGGATGCCTCGGTCACAGCGCCATGGCGGGCAGATCGCCGGCCAGCCGGGCCGGTTGGTCCTGCGCTCGTGGCGCACCGCGGAGATTGTCGCGACACGCCGATGCCAGAGTTCGACCGCTTCCTGGAAGGCCTTGACGCCGCGCTAGCCGATGATGGCGCGGTTAAGGACGGCAAGGAACGCCCGCCGGTCCTCGCTGCTCCTCAACCCAGCGGGGAAGTCGAAAGAGTGGAGGAAGCTGTAAGCAAGATCGCCGCGCCTTGCGATCGCCGCACGATGAACGGCAAGCGGCCTCAGAATGTCCTCGGCGAGCGCGCCGACGGCATCGCGTGCATGCTGATTGCCGACATAGTCCACCCTGACGATCGTATTGCGATGAACACCGGCCCAGGGCGATTGCAGCCATGCGGCGGGCTGGTCCGGCTCGCCTCGACCCGGCCATTCGGCAAGCGGTACGCCATGAGCCTTGAGTTCGACCACGGCGTGCTCCAGATCGACAGCGGACTTGAGCGCGGCTGGGAGGCAACGGGCGCCACGAAGGGCCTTCAGCTCGGCCGCGGAGACTTTGAGCCGGTCCATCAGGATCGGCTTGAGCGGCCGGCCCTCGTCGATTGCGAGCGTTACGGGCTTTTCGCGCAGGACCGTCGAGAGCGCGGCGTAGATTTCGAGGGCCTGCCAGCGACGCAACAGAACGACAGGCCGCCCCACGTCGCCGGAGCGATCGACCGCCAGCAGCCATTCCAGCGTCGAGGACGGCCCGGAGGGGCGCTCGTCAAGCTGCGGCAGGTCTCGGCGCAAGAGACGATTGAGATGCATGTCCGTGAGGTGGCCGACTTGCGATGACAGTTTCGCGATCGCCTCGGAGATCATGCCGGCCATGTTCTTGAGTTCGGACTCGTTCGCTCCGGCCTTGACCGCCCCGGCGAGCAGATCGATGTATCCGGCTTGTTCGAGCCAGGCGCCAGGATCGAAGGGCGTGGTATTGCGGGCATGACTTGCGCTCCCGGTGACCGCTGCTTCCATATGTCTGACAAGACGCAGGACAGCGGGATCGGCATCGGGCTTTGGGCGGATGACGACATGGGCGGCCACACTGTTTTCCTGCCGCCTGATCGTGATCGCCGTTTGCGCGACCGTCATCGCCACCGTCAGCGCCGCGATGGCGGGATGCGCGACACATTTGGCGAGTGCGGGCACACTGGCGTACAAGTCCCTGGCGGAACGGACGTGGAGGTCCTCCCAGGTTGAGGCGGACAAGTCGACGTTCATCGGGCGCCCTCCTCGGGTTCGGCGTCTTCGAGATCTTCGTCGAACTCGTCTTCGTCCTCATACTCATCGCGGAAGGTCATGTTGCATTCGAACCGTTCGTCCTCATCGGCCGTCGGCCTGATGAAGACCTCGCCGTAACCGCCCTCATTGTTGACCCAGTCGCCGTCCGGCAGATCGGATGCGAGGTTCTCGAGGTAGCTTTCCAGCGTGAAGGCTTCACCACGAGGGTGAAAGCCGATGGGGATATCCGGGATACGTTTGTCCTCGTGGCCATCGGCATAGCGGACATGCTCGAGCGTGGTGTCGCCGGAATCGCCGCCACCATCGAGGGAGAATTCGATCTCCTCGACGCCAAGCGCGCCAAGTAGCGCCATGATCTGATCTTCCCTACTCTCCGGGACGTCATAAGCGGATGGTGGATCGCCAACGGCGATGTACGGTGAGAGCATTTTAACCTCCTGGAACGAAGGAGCCCGGCGCGAAGGCCGGGCTCGGGTGAATTGACATGGTGATGCTGGATGCCGGTGCGGTGGGAACTGTCAGTGCAGGCGCGCTTGTCGCCACTGCCGTCGCGGATCAATGATCGTCGACGCGGCGGGAGACGCAGCGGCAAGACACCGCTCCCGCTCCCGCCAGCACCACATCCGCAATCGGCCCGCCTCTCGCTCTCCCCCAGAGAAACGCGGTGCCCCATCGGGCGGACGCTGTTGGAGCTTACCAGTCAAAGGTAGGCAATTCCTCGACATGGTCGGCGTCGCAATCGAGCAGGATATAGGCGAAGCCCTGTCTTCGGGCCCAGGTCATGACGTTGAAGAGTTCGTCAGGAATGGCGTCCGGCCAGCCGCCGGCGTTCTCGTCATGGGCATAGAGGAACCAGCCATATTCGCCGTATGGCCCGCCGAGGCAGGGCCATTCCTTGGGCGGTGTGTTGTCGAGGCGCTTGGCCGTGGTCTCCGAGACATGCGCGGTGGAGATCACGGCGAAACGACGGGTTTCGAGCGTGGTCATCGGAAAGCTCCGTGGTGTTTGGGCAAAAATGGGTGATGGCATTGCCAGCGACTTGGTCGGCGCCAAAGGCGATGGGCATGCGGGTTCCACTTCCTCGTTCTGGAGGTCACAGCTGGTTTTCCAGTTCGGATCGTCGAATTCGGGCGTGTCGATGGCGCCGGAGGACGCCCCCTCCAGGGCATCGTTCTCGTCTTTCGCCTCTACTTCGATCTCGATGCTGCGTATGGTCTTGAAGACCTGGATGGTCCTGATCCTGTATTTTGCCATTTGAGCGATGGTCCTTGGTCATGTTTGACGGATGTGGCGGCACGCGGCCAGGAGCGTTGCGGCGCGGCATGGCATTCTCGGGCGACGCCGCAGGCTTTCGATGTCTCGCGCGAACTGTCATGCGGCGTGCCGATCCGAGAAATGCGCAGCGACGCGGCCGACGCCGGTGATGGCGTGGACAGCTTTGGCGAGCGCCGGAATATCGTCGAGCATGGCGAGCGCAACGAAGTGGTTGGCTCCGCCGGTATAGTCCTTACGGCCCTTGCAGGTCCGGATCAGGATGCCGTGACCCGAGGACATGCCGAACTGGCCGACCTGAATATAGACGGCGGTGTGATGCAAGGTCACTTCACCGGAGACGGCGATTCCCGCCTTGTTGGAACGCACTTCGTACGATCCGGCTGGCAGATGAAGCTCGGCCGCAAGCTTCTTCAGCCGCGAGCGGGCCGTGGTGTGAAAACGTCTCTTCTGCTGCTCGTCATAGGAACAGCTCTTGGTCCAGTCGAACATGTCGATCTCCATGAAACGGAACAGGCCCGGCGATCGCTCGCGCGATCCCGGACCTGTGGGCGAATGGTTCAAGGTGGTGAAACGGTCAGGCGGCCGTGCGGCCCTCGACGACGTCGGCGCCGACCTCATCTGCGGTGACCTCTTCGAGATAAGCTCGGCCATACCGGTTGCTGGCGAGCCAACGTTCGGCGGCATCGCGATCCCGGGCGAGATGCAGAAGTTCCGGGCTATCGCCGAGATCCTGCAGTATGCGGACCATGCCGATCGCGGGACGTTCGACGATCTCGAAAAGAAGCTCGCTGTCGACGGAGTATGTGCGGCGGATCGAGAAGACGACAGTACCCGCCTGACCGAAATCCCCTTCATGCAGGGTGAAACAGGCAGGCGACGTATAGGTCGACCGTTCGCGTGGCGGTTCCTTCCTGATCAGCCGCCCGGTGCCGTTGCGGCTCTCCCAGGCGGCGAGTTTCTTCCGGAAGCGAACAGGTGGTTTCGGGGTGCCGTCCGAGTAGCGGACGACACTTCCGAAGGGAGCGGAATCATAGATGATGTGAGCTGACATTGCGGGTTTCTCCATGTCGGAAACAAAATGGGCCCGGCGGTGATGCCGGACCCTGTGGTGAGCGAAGGGTCCGATTACTCGGCCGCCTGAAGGTGGTCGGTGTCCTCGCCGTCGGCGGTCACCTCTTCATCGGCGGATGGACCGGTATCGCCGGCGAGATAGGCCGGCAGTTCAGCGACGTCGCCTTCGGGAACCGCCTCGTCCGTCACGTCGTCGGCAACCGACTCACCGGCATCGGCAACCGCGTCGTCGACATCGAGGCGCAGCGGCTCGGGAAGCCAGCTCGATCCATCGAGGAGACGGGCGGCCTTCCGCGCCATGAGGTCCTTTTTCATATGATCGATCAGTTGCGCAGAATCCTCGCCGCGCGCTTCGCGCACTGCCTGGACGATCCGGGCCTTGGTAACGCGGCCGAGATAGTTGTCGACCGTCGGCGACCAACCAGCCTCGACCATGTCGAAGCCAATCGTGCCTGCTAGCAGGTCGGCATGAGCAAGCGCGCCGGGACGCCTGTTCCAGGGCTCGACGACGGCGTTGAGCGAGAGCGAGGCGCAGTGCGCGAAGAGCGCCTTGCGGCTCGCCTCGTCGAGACCGAGCAGGAAGTCCCAGAGCTTGTCGCTGTCGGGCATATCCTTGTCCCAGGCCTCGTGCCGCTCGGCGATCTCCTTGGCCCAGGGGGTCTCGGCAAGACCCTGGACCTGGCCGAAGCTGTTGCTCACCAGATCGATCTCGAGGCAGCTGTCCTTGGCGAACCGGTAGAACACCTGCAGCACGAGCGCGTGGAGCACCGCGACGAAGGCGATGTCGACGTCGCCCGCAAGCGCGTTGCGCAGCGCCAGCGTCTTCTGCGCAGTGAGGTCGAAGACGAGGCGATCGGGCAGTGGCTTGATGCCTTCCTCCTCGGGCTCCTCGGCTTCGGAGGTCTGGCTCAGAGAGCGGCCATTGACGACGACAGCATCCGCATCGTCATCGTCCTCATCCCGGTTAGACGTATCAGGATCCGCGTCGTCGGCCTCTCCGTCACTATCCGTCTCGACCCGCAGTTCGTCCTCGGGACGGACGAAGCCGGCGTCGATCTGCGGCTTGCCGTTGGCGGCGAGGGTGACGAACACGCCAGCGATGGCCTTCTGCGCCGGGTCGTAGACATATGGCCGATCGGCGAACGCGTCGAGTTCGGCGCCGAGTTCATCGAGCTTGTTTTCGATCTCCTCGTCAGCTTCCTCCATCTCGGCATACTTTGCGTCGAGCGCATCGTACTCGGCCTTGACAGTATCGTGGCGGGCGATTTCCTCCGCGCTCATCTCTTCCGGTTCGGCATAGACGCGCCGCATGCCGGAGGTGTGGCCATAGGGGAAGCTGATCGCCGCTTCGACCCACTTCCAGCCGTCGGCACGAATGGCTTCGGCATCGACCTTCAGCTTTTCGAAGACCAGCTGCTCGAGAAGGGCCGCGTCCTGGAACCAGCCGCCGGAATCCTGTTCAAACAGGTCGCGCAGGATGACGCCACCGGCGGCTTCATAAGCCTCGGCGCCGACATAGACCGCGCGGCGATCGTCGGCGCGGACCGTCGTTTCGGTCAGCAGGCGCCGGATATAGTAGGGCTCCTGCATATTCGAGTTGTCGGAGATGCGCTCCCAGACCTGCTCCTGGCGCGCATGGTCCTCCGAAATCGAAAACGCCATGAGCTGCTCGAGGCGAATTTCATCTTGTTCATAAAGATCGAGCAGTTTTGGCGAGACGTTGGCGAGCTTCAGGCGTTGCCTGACCGTGTTGGGCGACACGAAGTAGCGGGCGGCGATCTCCTGGACATCAAGCCGCTGCTCGCTCAGCGCCTTGAAGGCACGGAACTGATCGAGCGGATGCAGGTTCTCGCGGTGGACATTTTCAGCGAGCGAATCATCCTCCATGCTCGTCAGTCCGGAGCGATTAACGATACACGGCGTCGGCGCAGTCTTCGCCATTTCCTTGCGCTTGACCAGAAGCTGCAGGGCTGAGAAGCGTCGGCCACCGGCGGGGACTTCGTAGCGACCGGTCTCCGCGCCGTCCTTCAACTCGGGACGGACGTTGAGGCTCTGGATGAGGCCGCGGCGTGCAATGTCGGCGGCGAGATCCTCGATCGAGACACCGTTCTTGATCCGGCGAACATTCTTCTGGGACAGGTCGAGCTTGTCGAAGGGAATGTTTTCGGCCTGGTTGAGGGTGATCTTCTGAATGGCGTTCTTTGCCATGGTCAGGTTCTCCATGACGGACGGCCCGGGGCCTCTCCCCGAACCTCCAAGCCCGTCAGGAACCCCTCCCCTCCGCCCTCTGCCTCTCCCGGCCGCGCGCCGCCGCCGCCGGCAGCGCCACGGTGCTGGACTGTTGCCGGAGAGAACGCTATATATCTTCCACAAACGTGGAAGGATTATTGTCATGGTCGGATTCAACGCCGAGGTGCTCACCGCCAACGAGGCGGCGTCGGTGACGCGCGTGCCGCTCAAGCAGGTGCATCGCATCATCGACGCCGGATTGCTGCGCGGCCGCGTCGAGACGCGTCGCGGCAGCCGCGTCATTGTCGGATCAGGGCTGTTGGGGCTGCGTCTGGCGTGGCTTACGGCTGAGACGCTGACCCCAACGGCAAGGCGGCGCATTGTCGAGCGCGCGATCGCGACCGACGCTGCATCTGTGGTTGCCGCCGACCTGCTGAAGGTCGACCTCAAGCCGATCGCCGCCGACGTTAAGACCGGCCTTGCGCGGCTGCGGAAGGCGAAGGCGATGGTGGCGCGCGATTCTGATATCCTTGGCGGCCAGCCGGTCTTTGCCGGAACGCGCGTACCGATCCATGACGTCGCGGACATGCTCGCGAATGGCGACGCGCCCGAGGCGATCCATGCCGCTTATCCGCCACTCACCCTCGACCAGATCGGCCTCGCCGCGGACTATGCGCTCGCCTATCCGCGACGTGGCCGCCCGCCGGCAAAACCGGCGTGGCGTGACAAGCCGGCGAGATCCTCGCGCACAGTCCGTCTCGACGATCTGCCTGCGGCTTCGTGAAATTCCTGATCGACGAATGCCTGAGCCCCGATCTGGCAAAACTGGCGCGCGAGCGCGGCTACCTGGAATCCAGCCATGTGCGGTGGCTCGGCCTGGCAGGGGCGAAGGATCATGTGGTGACCAGGCGCGCTGTCGATGACGGCTATATCCTGGTCACCCACAACACTGCGGATTTTCGTGGGCTCTATGGCCGCGAGGAACTGCATGTCGGTTTGGTAACCTTTAACACGGCGCCGGGATTGATGAGCCTTGATCTTCAGGTGCGTCTTTTCCTCCTTGCCCTCTCGGAACTTGGCGGGGAGGAGGCGTGGAACGAAGTGCTGGAGATCACAGTGAACGCCGATCGGGCCGTGACGATCGAGCGGTTCAATCTTCCCGAATAGTAGCACGCTAACCATCCGGTTCCCCAATGTCGACACGGCCGACCTTACGCAGCGCCTCCAGCATGCGGGCATGATCCATGAGGATGTGGATGAGTGCCTGCCGGTCTACGGTGACCGTCTTGCTGCTGCTGTGTGTAGGCTCACCTTTCGACCTCCTGGCCCATCACGACGAAAAGCGCCGCCCCCGTGCTGTTGGAAGCGGCGCCTTGAGGCTGCGATCATGAGAGACGGCCAGTACAACATGCAGGAACGGGCCCCCCGGGGGGGGGGGCGATCAGTGGGTGAGGTCGAGCAGCTTCTTGGCCTTGCCTTCCATTTCGAGCCGGTCATCCTGGTGTTGCTTGTCGCGCGCGACGCGAGTGATGCCTTGGACAAAGTCGAAGATGGAAGCCGGCGGATGCCCTTCTTCGTTGAGCACCGCGTCGATGATCTTTGACGTCTCGCCCTTCGAGAAGCCGCGCTTGCGCAGGAAGGCTGTGCGGTCGTCGTCGTCGCGCGCGACGATGCGCTCGCGCGCCGCCTTGATGCCGTTTATGAACGGCATGGGCGAGGACTCGGCGAACTGGATCAGTGCCGGTTCGGCTTCGAGCGCAAAGCGCGATGCGGCGTATTTGGAATGGCGGATGGTGATTTCCTGGAAATCCTCGACCCCCCACAAATTTCGATTTTGGCACACGGCACGCAGGTAAAAGCTTGCAATTCCAAGCGTTTTTGAGCCGACCTCGCTGTTCCAGGCATAAAACCCACGGAAATATAAGTCGGGTTCTCCGTTCGGCAGCCGACCCGCCTCTATGGGGTTAAGGTCGTCGACCAGAAATACGAAGATGTCGCGGTCGGAGGCATAAAGCGTCGTCGTATCCTTCGAGATATCGACATTGGGATTGTAGATGTGGGTCGACCAGTCGAGGACGCCGGGCACTTTCCAGCGCGTGTCGCCGGTGCCGTTGCCGGCGATCTTCTGCACAGCCTCCACGAGTTCGTGGTCGAAAATTCTCCCGTAATCCGGGCCCGTAACCGCGCGAAGCTCCAAGCGGCCGTTCTCGATTTCGAGGGTTTTGATCTGCTCTGCGCGATGGTGGAGCAGCCCGTGCTGCAGGTTGATGCCGGCGAGCGGCGCCGGAAGCTGACGCAGATAGGCGGCGGGCGCGCCGACCAGGCCGGCGAGCTGGCCAAAACTCCAGTGGGTCGGCGCGACCGGCGCGTGAGCCTCTGGCATCATCAACATCAGCCGCTCAGGATTGTCGCGAGACGCTTCGACGCGGATAGCCTCGCTCTCGACGATACGGGTCTTGCTGCGCTCGGTCCGGCGCTTCACCGAATTATGCAGGTCGGTGAGCGACAGATAGCGCTCGTCTGACGGTCGGTTGAACCATTCCGAGGACACGCGGCCGATGGTCTGGCCTCTGCTGACGTCGACCTTGTAGCCATTGCGCGTAATACGTGATGGTGCCTGAATTTCGATCTGGGTCATGGTCTTGCTCCGCGACGGGCGCCGGGAGCCTCTCTCCCGGTCCTCCACCCGCCGCCGGATTCCGGCCTCCCCTCTCCCTCTCTCCCCAGCGGCGGCCGCGCCCAGCATCAATGCCGCAGCCGCGCGCCACGCGCGTCGGGGTGCGCACCCGAAGGGTGAAGAGCCGCGGAGGCCGGCCTTCTCAATCCGACGGCTGAACGGGTTGCGTTGTAGGAAAAGCCATGACTCAATGGGTGGTGGAGGGCGCGGCGATCCTGGAGCGATGGAGGCGATGCGGCAGTTCAGAATCGGAGCTGGGTCCTATGACAACAATGCGCGTGACCTGCAAACGGCGCTGAAGTCCGCCTATGAACTTAGGCAGCGGCCGCTCTGTCTGTGCAAGGAACCAGGTGTGCCGATGTACATCGCCCGCATGGGCGACCAGTTCTTCATCAAGCGCATGCCGCTGACGGGCGCCGAACACGACCCGGCTTGTGAGTCCTTCGAGCCACCTTACGAACTCTCCGGTCTTGGCGCGCTGATGGGCAGTGCGATCCAGCTTGACCCGGCGACCGGGATGGCGGCGCTGAAGCTGGAGTTCAGCCTGTCGAAACGAGGTAGCCGGGTCTCACCCGTCGGTGCCGGCAGTGGTGCGGTCGACAGCGTGGTCGGTGAGCCACGCAAGATGACGCTGCGCGGGTTGCTGCATTATTTGTGGCATGAAGCGGGCATGACGAAATGGATGTCTGCCTGGTCCGGCAAACGGCACTGGTGGAACCTGCAATGGCATTTGCTCGAAGCCGCGAAGCATATGGTGGTGAAGGGCGCGCCGCTCTCCGACATCCTCTACATTCCCGAGCAGTTCCGGTCCCAGAACAAGCTGGCGATCGAGCAGCGCCGGGCGGAGGCTCTAATCCATGCTTTGCCGCCGAAAAGCGGGCCGCGCCCGCTGATGGTGCTGGTCGGCGAGGTGAAGGAGTTCGCGCCGGCTCGCTCAGGCATGAATCTCGTCGTGAAACATATGCCGGGGTTTCCACTCATTCTCGATGAGGGATTGCATCGTCGCCTGCAGGCGCGGTTCGAAAGCGAGATTGCGCTTTGGAGCGCGGACGATGCATCGCATTTGATCGCTATCGCCACGTTCGGGTTGAACGCGGCCGGTCTCGCGATCATCGAGGAAATCGCCCTGATGGTGGTGTCGGAGAACTGGATACCTTACGAGTCCGCCTACGAAAAGCGACTGCTCGATGCGCTTGCCCGAATACGGGAGCAGAGCACCAAGGGTTTGCGCTACAATCTGCCCCTCGATCAGCCGATGGCGGCTGCCATGTTCCTGCAGCGCCAGCCGCGCCCGGTGGCGCTCTACATCGCACCGCCGACCGCAGATGAAAAATTTGAGACCGCGCTCGACAAGCTGATCGCCTCTCGGCCGGAAATGGATGCCTGGATATGGCGTGTCGCGGACGGCGACATGCCGCCCTTGCCGATCTGAACGGGGCAACCGCTACGGACGCGGCTCAGTTGAGTCCGAGCTTTTTCTTCAGCTCCGCATTCTCCTGCCGCAGGTGTTCGGCGAGCTGCTTCTTCAGCCGCTTGTTTTCTTCCTCCAGCGCAATGAGGTCCTTCAGATCATCGACCGGCGCAGCAGTTTGCGCGGCCTTCTTCCACTGATAATAGGTCTGTTCCGATATACCAGCTTCGCCTACGGCGTTCTTGATAGACACGCCGCGGCCGATCGACTTCTCGATCTGCGTGAGCTTTTGAGCACGCTCCTTTTCGGAATAGGTTTTGCGCTTGGCACGCGCCGGCGCGGGCTGGACGTCTGCCGACCTGGATGCCGGCTTTGCGGCTTCCTTCGCAATTCGCTGCTTAGGTGTTGCCTTCGCCTTTCTCGGCCGCGGAGCCTTTTTCTTCGGTTCAGCGGTCACTACGCTTGCAGGCGTTTCGGCAACGGCCTCGGCTGTTTCAGCTTCCTGCGGATCCGGCATGTTATGCTCCAGTGGTGGGTTGTCGTTGCCCGCAACATCAATCGCCGGTGCGCGTGAGTCAATCAAGGACCGGGAAGTCGGTTCATCCTGTTCCAGGTCGCGCATTGTTTCGGCGGCGACAGCCGCAATATCCAAATTGCCCCAGATCGATTGCTTCTTCGTTGGAGCGCGCCTGTGCTTGACTTCCACGATGAAGGGACGCGTCTGTCGTCTCATGTCTTCTTCTTCCTGAATCAATACGATTTGCGCGACAGATCGCTGGCCGCGTATAGGCCCAATGTGTGTCTTGCCGCCAGAGCGGAGCTTTTGCAGTCCCCAGATCTAGGGCGCAAGTCCGACGCGATAGTGATCCGCGATCCGCCAGAACCAGTCTTGGTCGAGGTCGACCTCGCGCGCGTCTTCCACGATCGTATCGGCCGATCGGTCGAACAGCGCATAGCATAGTTCGCTATCGTCATGCCGGGCATGATAGGCAATGCCGTCGGCGACGACCGGATGTTTGAATAAAGCCGCCGACCAGGCCTGAGCGACATCATAGGGAAGGCCGCTATGCGTGACCTCGGCCGTCGCTCCGAGCAGGGCGAGGCCCGGACCCGCGAGTCGGATCAATGTCAGCTTTCTGCTCGCCGTGAGGCGGACGTAGGCTTTTCGCTGGAGGAGGCCAAGGTCGATGAGGGTGCGCCCGGGCGTTCGCAGGAACGTTTCGGCAAAGGCGCCGGCGAGTTCCTTCGCGGCGTAGAGAACGCCATATGAGCCGTCCGACGCATTGAAACGTCCGGTCGTCGAAGTATCGAAAAAGATCGGCTCCCATCGCGCCGTATAGAAGCGATGCAGTTTCTCGCCCGCCGGAAGCTCGATCAGGTCCGGTCGACGTTGATGCAGATCGGCGGGAGGGAGCGGGCCGCTCACGCCCCCTG
The DNA here is from genome assembly GCA_030456445.1 of Hyphomicrobiales bacterium. Lineage (GTDB taxonomy): Bacteria > Pseudomonadota > Alphaproteobacteria > Rhizobiales > Rhizobiaceae > Mesorhizobium_L. Next base: position 47,916 of record JAKDNM010000002.1, on the reverse strand, counting down.
CTCACCGTGCCTTCTAGCGGCTTCAAGCACGATGTCGAGCTTGCCGGACCTCAGCAGGTCGACAGGCTTGCTGTTGTCGAGTCTCGCATCCGGACGGGAAAGGAAATTGAGGACCGTCCACGGATTGCGGGTCTGCAAGGCGTCACGAACCGCCTTCAGGCCCGCTACGACGGTGCCGTCCCGATTGAACTGAACGGTCGGATAGCTGCGACGATTGCTGGGGCCGGGTACGGCGAGAAGCGAACCCTCCTGCACGCGCTTGTCGACCGCCTGACGGGATACGCCGCGCATCAGCGTACGGACCTGGTCGAGATCATAGGCGCCGCCTGCGTCTCGCAAATCTTCCTGTGCGATGCGGATGCCCTCCAGCATCGCCCGGCTGCGTGCATCCGGCTCGAACGCGGTCTTGTCGACGAACGACCCTCGCTCGCTGCGATCCGGATCCTGCTTTCGCTCGACCACCTCGGTGACGCGGGCGACATGGCCGCGGACAGTCTTCCTGATCTCCCGCACGGATTCTGGCCGCGACGATACGATCGCCACCTTGGCGCCAGCCGGCAACTTGAGCCTCGACAACGCCTTTACGGGATCGCCTTTCATGGTGAACATCGTAACCACGTCCTTGGACGCCGCGCCCGTTGGCGTAGGGGATTGCGCCTTGCCAGCCATGATTGTTCTCCTTCACACTCAATATGGTGATCGGAGCAACTTTGTCAACTAAAGCAACATTGCCACATACCAATCCGACCGTGAACCCACTGCCGCGATGGAACGGCATTTCGGTCGCGCACCGTCAGCCTAGCCGGCATTGTCGATGATCGCGGCCGTCGCCATCAGGGTCTCGCCGACCAGACCGCAACAGCTCGAGGTGATAGAACCCAACGGAATCACCGGCAAAAAGGCGGGAACCTCCTTGGCCTCCGTTCTCAGAATCGTAATGTTCCAAGCAGTGATTTTGTTTGGCGGGGGGAGACATGAGGATTTCAGCACTGCAGCCACAAAGAGAACATCATTTCTACGTCTCGACCGCCAAGTTTCTTTTTCATCATCCTGAACATGGCATAGTGGCAGTACGGGATCCCATAAGGATTGAAGATGCGGAGCGGTACGGACTCAGCCCTTTGATCCTCTATGGGCTGACCGTCGCAGGGCTGCCAATCCGCTGGCTGACATTCTCTGCCATCAACCAGCGGATGCCTTTGAGTGAGGTGCTCCAGACGGCCTGGGGAAGCGCTGAGGGTTTGCGTGGGCCTCCGGATATTCTTCGCTTAAACCGCAATCTGGCACAGGCCGACCACGCGCTAGCAGCGGATGTGGCACGAATCGGCGTTCAGCTCGAAGTCGCCGACGCCAAAGACAAGTCGTTGCCCGCTTCTTTGCGTTCGGCACAAGATGCCGCCCGATGGTTGTTGAAACGGCACGGAGCTGACGCCCCTTCTCTCATCGAAGCGATCGACGCTCTGTGTCGTAATGCGCGAGAAGATCACGAATACAGCTCTCGGCATGGTTCTCGCGGTCTGAGTAATCGCGACCTTGAAGATCGAATTGAGCGATGGTTGGCGCTGCCAATGCGGCAGCCGGGATCGATTGCTATTGAAACTGTGGGGTGGAACGCCGGACCATGGCTGTCATCGTGGGAATCTTCCCTGCCTCCTGACCGCCCTCGCTACTTCAACCGCAACGGTTTTGACGGCACGACGTGGCTGCTTTCGGGACGAGAACCGTCAGAGGACCACATTGAGGATGACGCGTCCGCGGGCGAATATGGGTACGACACCGCGGCCGAGATCGCCAAGAACCTGGTAGCGTGCTGGCCAAATCCTCTCAAGAAGATCGCGGCCGCCGCCGGGATTACCTTGCGGCAGCTTCAGTGGTTCGTTTCGGAGCGGGCTATTCTGGATCGATCGGCGCGCTCCAGCCTGGAATGCCTCTTGGGGATAGAATATGACGACGCACTAGGCAGTCACACCCCGGCAGGACCATACGTGCTCGTTGCCCGAAGACCTCAAGCACTTGAAGAGGTCTATCAGGAAATTTCCAGCGGCGGGGATGCCTCCCCGTGTGAGATAGTTCCTGTGCAGGGAGCTGCCGACCCAAGTTGGCGATACGTATTGATCAACCCTTATGGATGCCCGCCAAGCATTGTCATGGCGCCCCGCGGGGAGCCCATTACAGAGCGCCTTCCGGGGCTCCTCATGAACTATGAGGGCATTCGGCCGGTTTCCCGGGCTTTTTACCACGATGTTGTGTCGACCTGCGCCCGGGCCTGCCAAACACCGCAAGCCAACAGGCGCGAGATCAAAGAGTTCGCAAAGCGATATAAACAGCAATGGGCCGATTGCGCGTGGCTGCCGAACCAAGATTTTGAACTGTAATCTAGGCGCTGATATCTCCTCGCGTTCGAACATATCGACCCGGCTTTCTTGCGCGCTTTCTTCCCGCGGGGAAATGGGCGCTGGCACTGAACGCCTCATCGCCCGCAGTGGTGCAGCTCGGTCTGTGCAAGACAGCCGATCTGCCTTGCCTGGATATCGCTGCCATATCGGTCGAAAAAGCATTGCTCTGGCATTCCGTGGAGATCCGCTCGCGGGGCCGGACCGATCGTCTCTCCTGTCTTGGTCAGGAAGCTGCGATCCAGCTAGCCGCCGACCTCTACAGCTTCATCAACGTTCATTTATCGGACGTAGTTGGTTCGGAGGCAGATCGACTGAACGAGGTGGACGTACGGCTTCGGGCCATTACGGAGCACCAGCGGCAATATCTGGCGCATGCCGATCTCGCACGGGCGATCGCGGCGGTTCCGGGCAAAGCCGCCGCGGCATTGTCCCATCCCCTTTTCGATCCGGAAATGATGCCGGCGCATTTGAAGGATGCGTTGCCGTCGTCATTCGCCCTCCTCACGGACCCGGCAACACGCAAAAACTACAATGATACATTCGTGTCCGCTGAACTTGGCAGATGCCGTCCTTTCTTCGACGACCTCGACGGACGATCCTTGTCGGAGCAGCAGCGGGAAGCCTGCATCCGTCTGGAGGACAACAACCTGTTGATCGCCTCGGCGGGGTACCGAGCCGGATCGAGGATGACGAACTGCTCAATCTGGTCATGCCTCGACCAGAGGCCTTCGAATATGCCGAAGAGCGATGTCTCTTCTATGTCGCCCTGACCCGCGCGAGCCGAGGCGTGTTCCTTCTCGCGAACAGCCGTGAACCATCTCGATACATCCGCGAACTTTCCGAGATCGCCGGCGACAACCTGCGCTTTGAATCCGTTGACGGCGACCCCTTGCGTCAATGTCCGGCTTGCCGGGTCGGCCATCTCGTGGAGCGAATGGGACGTAACAATCGCAGGTTCTTCGGGTGCAACCAGTATCCTGGTTGCGATCATACAATACTGAAGTGACAACCGTTGATCGCGCTATTGATTTTCGGCCTCGAATTTGTTGATCAAAGAGGTCGCCAGATCCTTGCCTTCGAAATAGAGGCCGATTTCATCGAGCGGGTTTTCCTCCAGACCCGACGCGGAGCCCCAGTTCAGGCTGCTGATGACGACATGGTCGCTGTCCCAGGCGAGAAACTTGGCATGCAATTGCGGCTCGGGCACACCCGCAAGCTCCACCACGCCATTGAGCCGCTCGCGTTGCTTTGTCATATGGCCGCGTTTAACCGGCCCGGAGCGGCGTGAGTAATAGACGCGGACATCGCTCAACCGCCGGCCGGCAACCTCAGCCGGGTCAAACAGGGCCGGCACCATGTTTGCGCCGACCCTGTTCGTACAGCAGACGAAGCGTTGTTGCGCCTCGTGTGCAGCGACACGCAGCAGACGCTCGTGATCATGGGCATGAAGGATCGTCAGCTTCGCAGTCGGCGCTTGCACCTCATCGCTGTTCGACAGGATGTTTCTCTGGCGCCGCAGTTCAGCGGCCATGAACTGAAGCGCCTCGACGGATCGGCCAGTGCTGGACAACTTGGAAATGATCGCCCGGAGCAGATCCAATCCTTCCGCGACGGCGTTGGCTGCTCTAAGTTCGGCCGAGACTTCGACTGCCGAAAAAGGGGAGGAGAGCCAGTTGCACGAGCCCATCACAACGACGCCACCATCTTGACCATCATCGGCGGCAAGGATCTTTGCGTGACTGCCGACCGGATCCCTTTGTACCTGCAGATAGCCCCTCGTCTGCCGCACGGCGGACAAGCGAACGAAGAGTTCCTGCATGGCCATGGCGTGCTTGACGCGATCAAGCGTGGTGCCGAAGAACAGGTGGCATCTCACGCCGCGCCTGCATGCATCCTCGAGCGATCGCCAGATGCGTTCGCGATTCTCCCTGCCTTTTTCGTCGGACTGCGATGCGACGAACGTCGAAAGGACAAATATGTTGGACTTGGCCGCGCCCACGATCCGCTCGAAGCATTCCAGATGCTTTTCGGAACCAACGAGAAGACCGTCGGCATCGAATCGTGTTTCTATGGAAACGGGTTGGTCTGCTGGGGCCGTCGTGGTTTTGGGCAGAATGCCGGTCTTGATCGTCGCTTTGAGGGCTTCGACAAGTTGGTCGCTTGCGCCTTGCGGCAAGACGCCGTCACGAACCTGGTCGAGGTCAAGCACAAGAAACCTTCGCTCCAGGAAAGAGCTGTTGGCCTGAACGCCCCGCAGCCACTCGCCGGGCCTGAGCATACCCAGCATGAACTGGTTGACACGCTCCATCATCGAATAATGTGTTTCCGGTGGCTCCCCTACCGGAAACGCGATAATCGCGCCTTTTGCGGGCAGCTTGGTGACGGGGATCGTCTCAACGTCCCTGGTTCTGAAGACGGATTGTCCGACCTTCTCGTAGACAACGCTGATACCGATCTCACGATCGGCGGTGCGTTCTGGAAGCGCGCGACCCGCGCGTATGAAGCCATGGCCAACGCTGCTGGTGGCCAGAACCGGTTGCGGCGACAGCCGGACTTCGACAAGTCCGAACTGCATCAGCCGGGCTACAGTTGAGCCAACGACCTGCCGGGGAATTTTAAGGCCACGGGAGATGTCATCGATCGTTCCCGGGCTTCGATCCAGTGACAAAAGGATCATCTCCTCAACGGGGCTCCAGCCCCAAGTCCGCTGGACGACGCCGGGTGCCCGATAGTGCCAGGCCGGGATGTAGATGTGGTTCACAGGGGTAGCCTCCCCTGCTCATCCACGGCGATGATAGACGCACCCTTGCCAATCGCCGAAAATTCCGTCTCGGACAGGCGTGCTATTTCGCTCAGCGTCTTCCGCAGAAAGCCGAACTCATCACTCAGCGCGTCCGGATCGATTCCGTTCACCGCATTGGTGATGAACTGTCGGCTGGTTGCCAGGATCAGCTTATGCTTGGCGCGGCTGAGCAGGACGTTCAGACGTTGGGGATTTTTGATGAAACCGAGGGCCCTCGACCCGACAAGAACGTTGTTTCGCACAAGGCTGGCGACAACCACGTCGGCCTCGCCGCCCTGGAAACTGTCGCTCGTATAGGCGAACTTTCCATCGCCTCGCGGACTGGCAAAACCAAACAGCGTACCCGTCGCGGTGTCGATTTCGGGCTTGATGAGCCGGTCGACGTGGTTCACCTGCGCCAAATACGGAGAGAGGACCACAAGCGTCGGCACCGGCGCGCCTTTCCGGATGATCGGCCGTAGTTTTTTCATGGCTGCCAGCAATGCCGTCGCTTCGATTTCATTGCGATAGGAACGCTTCACCGGTTGCTCGAACGCCCGCCGCTTGACCACGCTGAGCGAGGGCAGGTCCAGGATCACAATCGGAGAGGCAGGAAATCCTTCTGCGCATTCCACCGCTCGCTCGCGGGCTTTCACGCGTTCCGACGTGGTGAGCTGGTGCTTGTAGAAGGTGTTGGAAACCAACTCGCATATCGCCGGGTGCATGCGGCTTTGCTCACTGAGCGTGTTGGCGATCGTGCTGGGGCGGTGTGTGTCTTCGATCCTGGTCTCTTCACGCATCGCAATGGATCTGAACGGTTCTTCAAGACGAGACGCTATGGCGAGAACGTCGTTGAGCAGGAACTGGTCCGCATTCAGTGCGTCCAGCGCAAACTCTACCTCGTTCGGCAGGTCGGAAATCGCCGCCAGCTTCTCTTTCGCGTCCCGCAGCAGTTCGTTCGCCCTACCGGCGTCGTAGAACTTCTGGCGTTCGCCCGCGTCAAAGGGGGACAGCTGATTGTGATCGCCGATCATGACCCGGCGGTTTCCGAGAAGCAGGGCTCCGATCAATTCGGCGCCGTTGGCGCGCGCCGCCTCCTCAATGAAGACCCAGTCGAACTGCTCGCCGTCGGCGATCATTTCTTCAAGAACATGCGACGATGTCGTCGCCAGCGTGACGTCCGACGAGCGGAGCATCAGATTATCCGTATCGCGCAAGGCGCGGTCCGCGATCGAGTGCTCCGAAGCATCGTGCGGGCCAAGCGCCTGGCCAATCTGATTGAGCTGGTTCATCATAACGGCGGCGCTGTCGGCATCCGGTTTCGACACCGAACGCAGCAAAGAACGCGAGCTCCGCCTCAGCGTGCTCTCCTTTTCGCTGGAGCGCGACTTCTCGACGCGAACGACGATGGTGGAGTCTGTCGGGAGGAATTTACGAAGCTCGTCCTCCATGTGGAGGAGTGTCTCGTGGTTCTGTGCGGATATGAGGCACCGAGCATCTGGCGTTTGACGCAGGATGCTCTTTACAAGGTGCGAGATCAGAAACGTCTTTCCCACGCCCGGCGGCCCGACCACCACATTGATGGATTTCCCGGAGACAATCGACTGCCAGGCCTCGACCTTGGACCGCTCCATCTTTGCCTCAGCCGGAGGCGGGCCGGGAACTGCGATGTCGCGCAGCACTTCGTCCATAGCGACTTGCACCGGATCGTCCAATGCTCTCAGGAGCTCTACGTTGGACCTGGCGGCGACTATATTCTGGAGCCGGCGCCGAATGGCGCGCTCGGTTCCGGTGTCCTTGCGAGGTCGGAGATAGAGGCATTGTCCCGGTGGGATTGGCAGGTTTGTCCCGAAGGCGAACGCCGATTTCCCGTTGACCAGGCCGCTACCCTCGTAGCTGAGTTCCGGCACGCGCTGTCGACCCGTTACAAGGCTTGCCGTCTGCGACAGTACCCAGTTCGCTTTTCCGTCGTCATATCTGAGCTCGCGCCGGAGTGCCTCAGCAGCTGGACGCAGGCCCATCGTCTCGCGATGTGTGTCCCGGTCCGCCTCATCTCGAGGTGCCAGCCAGACGACGTTCGCTTCCGCGTTGGCGGGGGAGAGCACATCGACGGGATAGAGCCGAAACTGCTCCCTCAGCAGTGTAAATGCTTCGAGGAGGATCAGAGCGAACCATATTGGAACGTCGTTCGTCCCGTCGGCAGCGCGGTTGGCATCCATTAGGTCGCGCCAGCGTTTGGCGCCAGGGCCGAGGTTTTGAACCCGTTCTTCGGCGCCTGCTCGATTTCTGGAAAGATGTAGCCGGTGGACTATGTCGACCGCGCCATGCATCCATTCGTTCGAGCGACGCTGGTGCGCACCTTCGATCATCCCGACAGAGTCGCTCACAATCCGAACATTGTAGATTGCCAGATCAGTCATGACGCGTGCGAGGTCCTGCCCCGCAGGGACGAGCCGCACACCGGCGGAGACGAGATCGTCGGCAACGAACTGCATTATCGCCGCGCTGTCGGCCGCGGGTATGGTGCCTGACGACAGGGTCGGCAGATCGCTCTGAACCACGTTCCTTGAGGGATAAAGAACCAGTTCCCCGTCGGAGCTGGATCCGACTCTGTCGAGTTCGACGACAACGTTTTGCAACTCATCCAGTACGACGGCGCCGTCAAAAAGCTGAAACTGCGGTGGATTGGCCAGCCGATCCAGCATCCGGCGCTCAACCGACAAAAGCGAAGGAGGATTGTCGCTATCCAGGCCTAGAATAGAGCCGGAAACTGCGGCCAGGTCGATCCAGTCCTGCCGGAAGGAGATCGTAGCGGAGGCGCGGAGAAGATGCCCGGACGCTCCAAGATCACTGTCAGAAATGTGAACGCATGCCTCAACACCACCGAGACGACAGTCGGCGCTTTCGTCGCGGTGCGAAAATATGGAATGCATGCTCACCCCGCCATGCACGATGCCCGCGTCGTGACACAGCGCCAGCGCCTCCGCGACACGGACGATGTTCCTCCAGAATACGCCACGGCTTGCACTTGTCAGAAAGCGCCCCTCTTTCGTCCTCCTGCGATGGGAGGCTCGTAAAATCGGGCTGCCCGGATCCACCATTACGATGGCGAGCTCGTGTTGATCTTCCGCAATTTCCAGGACCTCAACGAGAACATCCCGAGCGCGACGAGACGAAAGAACGCGCCGAATCCTCCTAAGACCGCGAGCAATGATTGCTCTCAAGTCGTCGTCCAGCGCCGTACCCGTCTTCTTGAACAAACGCAGCAGATACCGCTCGCCGTCCTCGATGCCGACGGCTGTTCGGAGGTGGGAATCCCATTCCCCGGCCACGCTTCCGAATGCGTCTTCCGCGAACCTGAACCGTGATTCCAAGGTCGATCTATTTTTCCGTTTGACAGCTGTCATGTGTCCCGCGCCCATGGATTACTTTGAACCTAACAGATTCGTTCAATGGCTGCTTTTCGTTTAAAGGCATCGACCGTGCGGTAACTCAGACGAGAAGACGGATGCTGAGTCCGATATGGACGGCTGGACAGCCGACACTGCCAAGTCTTGCCGCAAACAGCCGTATAGCGCCATATTTCGGCGACTGGACTTCAGATTCGAACATGTCCGGTTTGATATCGCCGACCACGGCTGTTCGAAGATGCGATGTTGTCAGGTCGGTCGCGGGTACTTGGATGAGAAGCGTGTGGGGTTGCAGCGTTATTGGGGGGAAGAGGTGCATTTCACACAGGATCAGCTCCAGGCCATAGCCGATGCTCTTGCGGATACATCAGAGGGGCTTACAGGAACCGAAATCGGGTTCCTGCTCCAGACTTGTAAAATCATGGATACCGATCCGGCGATGACGAAACGGCATCGCCTCTACAACGCATTTGCGCATGAGCAAAACCAGAGCAAAGAAAGAACCCGCATCCTCGCCTTCATCAGAAAAGCGATGAAGCCAACGCGATTTGCGCGCGAGACCGCGCGCTTCGAGCCTATGCGGGCAAACCTAAATCGCGCTCTCGCTTTCGTTGGAATGTCGGTAGATGCGACTGGGACGCTGGGGTCCGCCACAAGGGCTGGTACCCTCGGTGAGGCGGAACGGAGAGCCCGCGATCTACGCGCTGACTTGCTCTCCCGCGGTGTTCATCCTGACGTGCTCTCATTCTGCAAGGAGGAGCTGCTGCATGACAACTACTTTCATGCGGTGCTCGAAGCGGTGAAGAGCGTCGCGGACAAGGTTAGAAGGCGCACCGGCCTTATGGATGACGGCGCGGCTTTAGTCGATCGGGCCTTCAGCGGAAGCCCGCCCATGCTCGCCATCAATGCGCTTCGGACGAAAAGCGAGCAGGACGAGCAGAAGGGCTTCTCTAATCTCTTAAAGGGCACCTTCGGGATGTTTCGGAATCCGGCGGCCCATGAGGCAAAGATTAACTGGACAATCTCGAAGGACGACGCAGAGGACCTTCTCTCACTTGTATCACTGATCCATCGTCGGATCGACGCAGCCACAATGCCGCCGAGGGTGTAACGAAAGTGCGCGTTCCTACCCTCTTCGAACTCATGTCCTGCACGTCCGAGGGAAAGCGGACAGTAGCGGAATCTGTCCAGACAGGAGAACCGGTCCATATCGACGATGCGGTGTCAGGTCTTTCCTGTGGATGTATATGCCCGGGATGCGGTCGGCCGATGGTCGCCCATAGGGGCGAGAAACGGCAGCACTTTCAGCACGCGGCCGATAACGACGGAAGAACGTGCGTGTCCTCCGGCGAGACCGCCTTGCACAAATTTGCGAAGAAGACTCTTGCAGCGGCGCTCCGGCTCAAGCTGCCAGGTTTGCGGGAAAGCGACGGCAGGAATTCTCTCGACGTGGTGCACGAGGGCGACTTCGTATTCGACAGTGCGGACCTAGAAAAGCGGCACGGCGAGATCGTACCGGATGTCGTTTGCAAGCGGGCGGGCCGTATTCTGCATGTCGAGTTTCTGGTAACCCATGCCTGCGGGCCAGAAAAACTCGCGAGGCTGCGCAATCTGAACGTCGGCTCGATCGAGATCGATCTTTCCGGCTACAGGGACTGGCCGCTAGACACGCTCGTTGAGGCGATCCTGTCAGAAGCGCCGCGTGTATGGTTGCACAATCCAAAGGTTTCAGCGGCACAGTCAAAGCTCGCTGAAATCGAACGAAAGCGCCTTGAGCAGGTCGACTTTCAGGCCCGGGATCTGCTGGCGGCAGCGAAGGAAATCGCGCGAGTCGAGCGAGAGGTCGGTGAGTGGGAAGATGGGGCGACCGAGCATGGCCTTGGATCGGCCATCGCTACTCAAGGGTTGGCGATCGGGTTCCTGGTCCGTGAAGAAGAGTGGAAATCGTTCGCATTGATTGAGTACGGACTTGCAGCGAAAAATGGCTTTACGAGAAAGGAGGTTTTTGCCGCCATCAAGGCTAGAGGCTGGATCGATCAGCGCTTCGGCTTTGTAAGCGACGAAGTTGCCGCCGGAATGCGCCTCCGAGCAGCTCGGAATATTAGAGTCCCATGGGAGGCCGTTGGAGATTTCCTCGCCTCAATGCAGAAGTCTGGATCGATCATCCCGATCGATCGACGGGGCAAGCTGGCTGGCGGGAAGCGGCTGTTCGACTCCGTTCGACATGCGAAAGAACTGAAAGAGCGCCCACAAAAACGAACCGACGAGCTCAGCAGCATTGTAGCGAAGATCATCTCCTTCGTGCGCGAGAATTTCCGTGAGGGTTTCGACTTCGACACGTGGCTCTCACGACCTGATCCGGCAGGCGCCGGCGCGGCCGATTTTGTCCTGGGCGACGAGGATGCTTGGCTTGAATACCTGGGTAAATTTGAGCGTCTGCTCGGGGAAATGAGCCGGCGTCCGCCGCAGGTGACGGACGATCTGGACCTCCCCGTGATGCGGGAGATCAGCGCTAGACAGGAAGCGCACCGCTTGGGAGAGGAGCGGCGATCCAAAGAAGCCGCCGAGAAGGCCGAGCGCGATGCATCGGATCGGGAAGCGAGCCTTCTCAGATCGGTCGAAGCAGCGACGGGCGATAGCGCAGGAGCATGGATGTTGGCTGGCTGCGAGAGCCTGGGCGGGGATTCTCCGGCCGCGATGGCAAGACGGTCTCAGGCCGACTTCTGGAAAGCGGTCGGAGTCCTCGATCGATGGAAAGAGGATATGCGTGAACAGACGCGGCGGGAAAACCGACGCGAGAAGGCGATTTCATCTCTTCGCGCTGCAGCGCGCACCAATTTCAAACGCGACGACCTGGCGGAACTTTGGCTGCGACAGCCTCAGCGGGATCTGGATGGCGTACGCCCGGTTGACCACTGCGTTGATGATGACACACTTGCGACCTGCGTTCAGCTACTGCCAGGGAAGGCGCGACGGTAGAGATCCTGACGCAAAGACGCGAATATGCAACTGGATCGCGGTAGTCGGGCAGCCGCCTTCAATTTCGTGCGATTCCGGTGACGGTCTCGTCGGTCAGCTATCATCACGCTGCCCGGCATCGTTCCCCTTGCGAGGGTCGGAAGGAAGAGAGTCGAAGGGGTGAAATCCGCTCGCGATGGACGCTGGGATCGTTGAAGCGGATATCCACACGAGTGTCGGAGAAGATCCAGGCCATCGAACCAGGGACATGGTAGGAGTAGTAAACCCAGTAGCGTTCGCCGTTCTCGTCCTCGACCTGGAAATAATCCCTGACCGCGGCGAGCTCCGCGTCACGCTTCCACCATTCCCCGAAAACGCGTTCCGGGCCGTCAGCACGTTTTACGCGCCGACGAACGCCGCGCCAAGTGAAGGTCACCGGCGGATGATCGGGGAGAAGCGCCACCGTCTCGATCGGCTCCGGTCGCTGCAGCAGTCGCGACGGTCGTGGCCAATGGCCGGGCCAGCCCTCGCCGGTGTCGGGCGCCATCGGCGCAATACGTTGAACCGACCGCTCGGGAACGTCGCTCTGTACCGGAGCCAGGCGATAGAGGCGGTCCTCACCCACCCGGTTGGCCATAATGTCGATCACATCCGAAACGTCGGGCTCCGGCGCCTCGGCGAGAGAAGAGATCGTCTGTTTCGCTCGCAACGGTTCGGCCGCGGTTGAGCAAGTCAGCTGAACGGGGAAATCGCCGGGTCGGGTTCGTCGAACTCGAACTCAATCCAATCATCACCATCGTCTTCGTCCGTATGATGACATTGATGGCCGTTGGACGCTGGCCGTGCTGAAGATTCCTCAGGAAAATGTTCTGTACCGGACTTGGCCGGGACGGCTGGCGACGGCTCGCCTCAACATTCTTGGCGCCATTGTCCGCGAACGTCCGAAGGCCGGCAAGAACCTCCATCAGTTCCCGCGAACTGATGCGGATTTTCTTTCCTTCCATCTGGTATCCTCCGTGATGCCCAAGATCGTATCCTGGCTCCCGTGCGCGAAGCGCGCCGTTAACCGGCATCGCCACGGGTTTCGGAAGCTTTCCGATCATCGCGGCAAACAAGGCACTCAGCTGGTCTTTAGCATTAAATCCCGCGCGGACCACAAGGATGTGATGTACTCGGCGACCCGCGGGCTCAACCCGCGGCCACAATTGCTGTGCCTCCCGGATCGTCAACAGGAGAACGAAATCGATCGATGAATACTGGCGCAGGAAATCTTCGGCGATTGTCTCGGCTGATACTTGATTCCGACTATGTTGACGTTCGGAAAGAGCGGCGCAGTCCCCGTCGCACACAACCACGCCTGTAACGCCCTCAGCACCGCGGAGTTGCTCCGCCTTTGGCTTGAGCGCGTTGAACAGAGGGTTGCGGTCCTTGATCCGCGGGACGTCATAGGCAGCGAATCCGCCTTGGCTGTAGGGCGATTTTGCAGGATTTATCGTGATGTCCAAGCCTGCGTCATCACTGTCAATCGCGACGCGCAACGGCCATTCGCCGGCACGTATCTGGTCGCGCAATTGCGGCACTATCTCGTTCCGGACAAACGCCCCCAGCTGGTTGCGAGGAGGCAACCGCAGCACGGTCCTGGTTCCTCGCCCGGTTCGATGGTCCATCGACTTAACGCGCAGATCCACGCCACCGATAGGCAGACCCAATTTAGTCTTTTCTTTCTCAATAAGCGCGCTCAGCTCGAAAAAAGGATTGCCATCATCGAGCCCCTCGTCTGACACGGTAGTAATGTCCGCGGTGAACCGAAGATCCCCATTGTCAAAGAAGGCGTCCGGGCGGCTCCCCGAAGCGAGTGGAACCTCGCTCCGAAGCATGCCGGAATCCGCAAGCGCATGAAGTACTGCGACCTCCCACATCGCCGCAAGACGATCTCTGCCCGGTCGGTTAAGTCGCGCCGCTAGATTGTCGACCGCGCTGCCGTCAAGAGTCACGCGCAGGTCGTTTAGTCGCCTTTGCAGTGCTCGTCTCGCAAAAATCAAGCGCAATCCCCGCCACTCTTGATGAGAGCCGTGCAGAGAACCAACTTGCTCATCTCGATGTGAGTCCGCGCGGCCTGGCCATCAACATGATGGCGGAGCGGGCGAAGAGTTACTCGTGCACGTGGTCAGGCCTCGAGCTCTTCAGGCGGATCCTTGAAGGGGTTAAGGATGCGGACACCACGCCCGGCAAAGTCCCGCACATTCCGCGTGACGAGAACAAGCCCATGAACCCTCGCCGTAGCCGCAAGCGCCAGATCCCACCGGTCCTTGTTCTTGCCCGCAAGCAGACGGGTCCACTCCGCCACCACGGGCGCATCAATAGGAATGATGCGATCCGAAAACGACTTCTCCAGCGCATCGATCGCGGTGAGAAGGACCGCGGAGCGTTCGACGTCGCGGTTCTTCAGAGCCTGCGCGCCGCGCCGCTTTTCGAACAGCGTTGCGGCGCTCAAGCGCAGGTCAATATCGTCGATGGTTGCGAGCCAGCGGCGAACATTGTCGTTGCCGCGGGCTCCTGCCTCCCGAAGGACATTCTCATCAAGAAGGTACAGCGTCACGGAATTGCCCGAGGCGCCGATTCCTCCGGTCTGTCGTCTCCATCAAAGACGCCAAGGTCGGCCATCTCCGACAGCGTCCGCTTCAGGCTCCGAGGAGCGTAAGGCCGACCGCGCTTTGGGTAGGCCTTGGCATATTCTATAGCCGCCTCGACCTGAGTCTTCGACAACGACGGAAAATCGCTCAGGATCTCGTCGACGGTCTGCTCCTTGGAGAGCGCAGCAACCAAGTGGGCGGGGATCTCAGTATCCCGGATCAAAGCTTCGGACTGGTCCTCGCTGCGATCCACCCAGCCTCGAATGTGCTCGAGCCGAGCGAGGCGGACTTCCAGATCGCTGTCGATTCGCGCGAGGTCGAGGTCGAGCTTGCCCCATCGCACCATATGGGTGCTGGCAGATAACTTCCGCAGCGCCTCGTAGAGGCGCCGGCGGCCAGAAGGAGTCAGATCCTTATCGAGCTCATCGGCCAGTCGCAGAAAGCGAAGTTCCGCTGGACCGACGAGGCGCTGCACAGCCTTGCCGACCCTGCGCTGTTTCGCACGAATGACACCGGTATCGACTGCTCTGTTCAGCGTTGTGGTTGACCGGTCGAGCACATAGCCCGCCTCGCTCAACGTCAATGTCTGCGGGGAAGCCATCGGTACGTCCTTCTCTAATTCCTCCCAATCTAAGGATGAATTAAAGAAGATGCAACCTGCCAGTGTCGGACGGCCTCACGCAGCAGGCGGTCATGTTCCTTCAAGCCGAAGCTGGCGGCCTCGAACAGCACGTCTGTCCAGGCGAGCAGGCGCTCGGTCCGGCCCCGCGCCCGCCGGCGCTCGCGCGGCACCTTTTGGGCGCCGAGATGCAGGCAGGCGAGATGGTGGCCGCAGAGGCCTTGCTGGCGCAGAAGTGCTGCGACCAGCAGCGGCCCGATCCAGTCGCCGCGCTGCAACACCTCCATGTCGGTCCAGGCGTCCAAGAGGATCGCCGCTCGCAAGACGAGCGGAAGCTCGCGGGTCCGGTCGAGCACGTCTCGCCATTCCGCCAGGCGAGCGTTTTCGTCCCAGTCCTCGTCGTAGAGCACGGCCAGGCGCGTATCGTCCTGCCGCGGCCGTGCCGGCGCAATGTCGCCGCTGCTGAGCAGCTTCGACGACCGCGCCAGCACCGCGTCGATCTCGGCGAATTCCGCCGCAAGCGCGTCGTCCTCCGACTCCTCAGCCGCGTCGCCTCCTTCCGCCTCGGACAAAACCGTCCCCTCCCCTTCCCGGTTTGCGCGCTCCGGTCGCCGCGGGCGTCACAGGGGCGAAGTCGCTCACAAGCCTGTCAACCTCGGCGCGCATTCGGTGCCTCGAGCGGCTCGCATCCGATCCTCATGATTGGCTGATTTATGACAACGACGGCGCCGCCGCATATCGACGTTATATGATCCTGGCGGCAGGCAGCCACGAAAAGATGATTGCTCGCTTCGCGGACTTCCTGGAGAGACACCAAGGTTCGCCACGATCGAAGCAGTCCCCGCCAGCGGGCGCCGATCGACCCGCGCTGTTCGAGGCCTACTTGCGCGTCATGCACGCTGGAGAAGCCCACCCTTCCGCAGCATCAGGTAGAGGATCAACACAAGCAGCACATTGACGAGAGCGAGTGAGAGCAGCCCGGCAAGCGCAGCATGGGCTCCGTACACATCGATCATCAGTGCGCCCAGGGATGGCGCCGCCGCCTGCATGATCAGGCTCGGCATGGCGATGCGACCCATGATCGAGGCGTAGCGATCTTCACCGAAGACGGCCAGAGGCAGCGTGCCGCGCGCGATCGACTCAATGCCGATACCGGCGCCGTAGAAGATGAGCGCGGCGGCGATGGTCGGGAAGCCGATCCACAGCAGCCCGACGCCGATCGCCACGAACACCGTGGAAGCAAACTTCGTCCAGATCGGATGATGGAACCGACTGATCAGCATCTCGATCGCCCTGGCGCCGACCTGCGACGGTCCCACGATCGCGCCGAGCGCGACGGCGGCCGCAAGCGCGATCTCGCGCGCCTGGAGGATTGTCAGCAGATGCACGGACAGCATCGCCGAGATCATCGAACTGATGGTGATAACCAGCGCGACCAATCCGAAGATCAGCTTGGGCGTGGCCGCTGTCACCGGGGTTGCCGCATCACCCGCACGGCTTGCAGGGACCAAGGTGGCGTGGAGCGCTCGCTTCGGCTCGGTCGGCAGCGCGAAGACATAGAGCGGTAGCAGCACCGCGACGTGGATGGCCGCGTAGATCAGGCAGGCGTTGCGCCACCCGAACTCTGACACAAGCAGCGCCGAGAGCGGCCAGCAAACGGTGCTTGCGAACCCCCCGAACAGAGTGAGCGTCGCGATCGCCGTGCGAGCTCGCTGGCCATAGAGCCTGCCGAGCGTGGCGAAGGCCGCATCATAGAGACCTGCTCCCATGCCGACCCCGAGCACCAGCCAGGAGATGACGTAGAGCGGAAGGTTCGGCGACAGGGCGAGGCCCGCGAGCCCCAGCGCCAGGAATACGGCGCTGGTCGCAAGCACGAGACGCCCGCCGAGCCTCTGAATGCTATCTCCAACACGCGGCGAGACGATGCCGGCGACCAGCAGGCCAAGGGAGAGGCCGCCGACGATCCATGCCAGCGGCCAGCCGGTATCGGTGACGATCGGCTGCGCGAGAACGGCCAGTAGATAGTAGGACGAGCCCCACGCAAGGATCTGCGTGACGCCGAGAACCGGAATGACGAAGAGGAGGCGCGGCGGCTCGTAGTGCGAAGGCGTTGCGTCGCTGGTCGCGACGCTCACGCGGCAACTCCGCAGCCGCATCCCTTCTTGCCTTCGTCCTTCGCCACGGCGTCGGCTGCGCAGCAGGCATCGACCTTGGCTGGTGCCGGGCCGCCGCAGCATCCCGCTGCTTCGCTCCCTTCGACGGAGAATGTCGTGGTGCAGACGCCGGTCTCCGGAAGGACGAGCTGAACATTGTCGGCCGCCGCCATATCGCCGGCGAGGGCGGCGGCGATCGAGCGGACTTGTTCATAGCCCGTCAGCAGCAGGAAGGTTGGCGCGCGGCCATAACTCTTGATGCCAACGGTATAGAATCCAGGCTCAAGATGAGCGAGTTCGCGATGGCCATGCGGTGGCACCGAGCCGCAGGAATGTTCATTCGGATCGATCAGCGGCCCGAGCGCCTTGGTGCTTTCGAGCCACGGATCGAGATCGAGCCGCAATTCGCGTGTCATGGAAAGGTCGGGCCGCTGGCCGGTGGCCGCCACGATCCGGTCTATAGGCCCAATCGTCTTCGCTCCTTTGGCCGTTTCGCCTTCGACGATGATCCGACCGTCTTCTTCCCGCAAAGCAAGGATCGCGAAACCTGAAACGAGCGGCACGCGACCGCTTTCGACCAGTTCCCTCGTTTCTGCGCCAAGTTCGCCGCGCGCCGGCAACTGATCGGCATCGCCGCCGCCATAGATGCGAATGAGATTGGTGCTGCGCGTCGCCCAGATCGACTTCGTTGACGGCTCTTTGTCCGCGAGCCGAACAAGATCGAGCAGAACGTTGGCCGCCGAGTGTCCGGCGCCGACGACCAGCGTTGTTCGCCCGGCATATGTTCCACGATGCCGGCCCCGCACGTCGGGAATGCCATAGGCGATTCGGTCCGCGAACTCGGTTTCGCCATCGGCTGGCAGGCCGCTCGCGCCAAGCGGATTCGGCGTTGCCCATGTGCCGGAGGCATCGATCACCGCCCTGGCGAGATCACGGCGCGCGCCGGTCGGCGTTTTCACCGCCAGGACGAACGGGTGCTCCCCGCGTGCGCGGCTGACCACCTTGTCGAGCCCGAGTCGGGAGATCGCGACAACGCGCGCGCCGGTTTCGATCACGCCGGCAAGCTCCGGCGTCGCGGCAAGCGGTTCGAGGTATTTGGCGACGATCTCGCCGCCGGTCGGGAATAGGTCGGGTTCCGGCATGCGCCAATTCTGGCGTTCGAGCAATTTCGTCGCCGCCGGGTCGACACAGTATCGCCAGGGCGTGAAAACCCTGACATGGCCCCAGTCGCGCATATTGGCGCCGACGGTATCTCCGGCTTCATAGACTTTGACGGGCAGACCCCGCATGACGAGATGCGCTGCGGCCGCCAGACCGACGGGTCCGCCGCCTATCACGGCTATCGGGAGGGATTCCAGAGCTTGCTTTGTCATATTCTGTCCTTCCGGGATTATCGAAATACAGCGCAAAAAAAGATCAGGCGGCAGTCTCTCTCTCCGTCACGGCACAGGGCGCATCGATGCAGCATTCGTCCACGAGGAAGCCGACAAGGCTGTCCATGGCCGGATAGTTGGCGCGGCAGATCAACGTGGTCGCCTGACGCTCCTGCGTCACCAGGCCGGTCAGGATCAATCGGTGCAGATGATGCGAGAGCGTCGAAGCCGCGATTCCGAGCTTCTCCTGCAGGCTGCCGACCGGCAATCCGTCATCGCCGGCCCGCACGAGCATTCGATAGACCTGAAGCCGCGTCGGGTTGCCGAGCGCCTCAAGCTGCTTTGCTGCTTGTTCGATGTTCATGGAAATAAGCTATCGTCTGTGCGGCGAATGGTCAACGGCTATTTCGAGAAACATCGAAATAGCGTTGCGTCAGATCGCTGAGAGCTTCACGCGCGCGGACAGGTGCTCGGCGGCTTCCTTGCGCTCGCTATAGCGGTCGGTGAGATAGTGGGAGACGTCGCGGGTCAGCAGCGTGAACTTGACCAGTTCCTCCATCACGTCGACAACCCGGTCATAATAGGAGGACGGCTTCATCCGCCCCGCCTCGTCGAACTCCTGATAGGCCTTCGCGACGGACGATTGGTTGGGGATTGTGATCATGCGCATCCATCGGCCGAGCACACGAAGCTGATTGACGGCGTTGAAGCTTTGGGAGCCGCCGGAGACCTGCATGACAGCCAGCGTCCGGCCCTGCGTCGGCCGCACCGCGCCGACCGAGAGCGGTATCCAGTCGATCTGCGCCTTCATCACCGCACTCATCGCGCCATGCCGCTCCGGGCTGGTCCAGACTTGACCCTCGGACCAGGCCGATAGCTCGCGCAATTCTCGCACCTTCGGATGGTCGATCGCGGCCCCATCGGGCAGCGGTAGCCCATGCGGATCGAAGATACGGGTTTCCGCGCCGAAATGCTTGAGCAGACGTTCGGCCTCCAGCGTCAGGAACCGGCTGTAGGAGCGTTCACGCAGCGATCCATAGAGCAACAGGATACGCGGCGGATGAGTCGAGGGTGTCGCGCGCAGCCGGTCGATGATCGGCACGTCGAGGTTGTCAGCAGCGACATTGGGAAGATCGTTCTGCATCAACGGTGGGCCTCGGCAATCGCCGCGACCTTGTCGCCGCGCTCGTACCAGCCCTTGGATCGGTTCACGATCCAGACGACGGTGAGCATCACCGGGACTTCGATCAGCACGCCGACGACGGTCGCGAGCGCAGCCCCCGAGTGGAAGCCGAACAGGCTGATGGCGGCGGCAACCGCCAGCTCGAAGAAGTTGGAGGCGCCGATCAGCGCCGATGGCCCGGCGACGCAATGCTGCTCGCCGGCCATGCGGTTGAAGACGTAGGCGAGGCCGGCATTGAAATAAACCTGGATCAGGATCGGAACGGCGAGGAGCCCGATGATGAAGGGCTGCGCGATGATCTGCTCGCCCTGGAAGCCGAACAGCAGCACGAGCGTCGCCAGCAGCGCGACGAGGGAGACTGGGCCGAGCCTGGCCAGCAGCCGGTCGAGCGCGGCCTGTCCCCCGGTTGCAAGCAGCCGGCGACGGATCAGTTGTGCGATGATCACCGGGATGACGATGTAGAGCACGACCGAAAGGACCAGCGTGCCCCACGGCACGGTGATGGCGGAGAGCCCGAGCAGCAGGCCGACGATCGGCGCAAAAGCTACGACCATGATGGCGTCATTGAGCGCCACCTGGCTCAGCGTGAAATGCGGCTCGCCCTTGGTCAGGTTCGACCAGACGAACACCATCGCCGTGCAGGGCGCGGCGGCGAGAATGATCAGACCGGCGATATAGCTGTCGATCTGGTCGGCCGGCAGATGCGGCCGGAACAGCCAGCCGATGAAGAGCCAGCCGAGCAGTGCCATCGAGAACGGCTTGATCGCCCAGTTGATGAACAGAGTTACGCCGATGCCGCGCCAGTGCCGACCGACCTCGCCGAGCGCAGCGAAGTCGATCTTGAGCAGCATCGGGATGACCATCAGCCAGATCAGTGCGGCAACCGGAAGGTTGACCTTGGCGATCTCGGCCGCGCCGATCCCCTGGAATGCGCCCGGCATGACGTGCCCGAGCGCGATACCGGCAACAATGCACAAGGCGACCCAGAGGGTGAGATAGCGTTCAAATGTCGACATGGTTCTTCCTCACGCCGTCGCGACGCGGCGTCCGTGCTCGTCGATGACACGCTCGCCGTCTTCCTTGACGAACTCGCCCCGTTGCGGTGGCAGCAAGTCGAGCACCTCTTCGGACGGCCGGCAGAGCTTTACGCCCTTGGGGCTGACGACGATCGGGCGATTGATCAGGATCGGATGGGCCAACATCGCGTCGAGCAATTGGTCATCCGTCAGGTCCTGATCGCCGAGGCCAAGCTCGGCGTAGGGCGTGCCCTTCTCCCGCAACAGGTCGCGCGCCGAGATGCGCATTCGCTCGATGAGCTGGACCAGTATTGCCCGCGACGGCGGTGTCTTCAGATACTCGATGACGTGCGGCTCGACGCCGGCATTGCGGATCAGCGCCAGCGTATTGCGCGAGGTGCCGCAGTCGGGGTTGTGATAGATGATGATATCCATGCTCGAGCTCACGCCGCGCTGTTTCGGGGAGAGGATGCACCTTCCGACTGCCCGATCTCTGCGAGCTTGGCGCGGAGCGACGACCTGTCGAGGCTGGCCACGGGCAGAGCGGTGAAAACCGAAATCCGGTTCTTGAGGTAGCGGAACGCAGCGACGAAGGCCGCTTCCTTCTGGATATCCGGCCCTTCGACCGCTGCCGGATCCTCGATGCCCCAATGGGCTGTCATCGGCTGGCCTGGCCACACCGGGCAGCTCTCGCCGGCGGCGTTGTCGCAGACCGTGAATACAAAATCCATCACCGGAGCATTGGCGGCCGCGAATTCCTCCCAACTCTTCGAGCGGAACCCCGCAGCCGGATAGTCGTAGCTCTCCAGAACCTTCAGCGCGAAGGGATTGACGATACCCTTCGGCTGGCTGCCGGCGGAGAAGGCGCGGAAACGACCGCCGCCGTTCTTGGTCAGAATGCTCTCGGCCAGGATCGAGCGTGCCGAATTGCCGGTGCAGAGAAAGAGAACATTATAGATGCGGTCAGCCATGAGCGGGATCCTTGGTGGCTCCAATTTGAGGGATGCAGCAGGGTGAGAGGTCGGCGATCAACGGTGCGCAGATCTCTGGCCGCCCGCCGCAACAATCCTTGACGAGATAGCCGGCAAGCTTCCGCACCGCATCGAGCTTTGCCCGATAGATGATCGACCGGCTCTGACGCTCAGCCTCGATCAGGCCGGCGCGGGACAGGATCGCCAGGTGTGTCGACATGGTGTTGTGGGGCACGGCCAAGTGGCGGGCGATGTCGCCGGCCGGCATTCCATCAGGCTCATGCTCGATCAATAGCCGGAAGACGTCGAGCCGGGTTGGCTGTGCGAGTGCTGCGAAAGCAAGGATGGCTTGTTCTGATTCCATATGTCGAGACTAATCGACATATGGAATGGAGTCCAGCGCTGAATCGAATGAGCCTTCCAACACGCGGTCAGCGCCATGACAAGAACAGGTGGAGGATCGACGCCGGCGGCAGTGGATCAGGTTTCGTGAATGATTTTGCCCATGTCGCTGATGTCATACCCGCCAATGCTCTTGAACTCGTTCTGGAACTTCTCTGAGCGCAGGATCTTGAACAAGGTCTGGATATCAGGCGTGTCGAAGCGTTCCGTCTTCACGACGAGATCGTAACGCTCCTTCTTCATCGGCACGAAGTCTATGTTCTCGACCTGCCGGGCGATCTTCTCCGTGCCCACCGCGACGTCCGCCTCGCCGCGTCCCACGGCGCTGGCCACGGCCAAATGCGATTGGTTTTCGTCGTCGTAACCGGCGACCTGGCTGCCGTAGAGATTGAGCAGCTTCAGGTTCTCGTCGAGAAGGACACGCGACCCGGCCCCCTTCTCGCGATTGATCATCCGAACATCGTCGCGAGCGAAATCGCTCCACGTCTGGATGTTCTTGGGATTGCCTCTGGCGACGTAGAGTCCCTGCGTCCGATAGGTGACGTTGGCGATGGTGCAGCGAATACCGGGAAGCAGGTTGCGGACATGGGGGACGTTGTAGTCGTCGCTCAAGCTGTCCCACAGGTGAGCGGTCGCGACGCTGACCCTGTCGTGATAGAGGGAAACCAGGCTGTCGTAGCTGCCGATATAGGCTCTGAGAGCCATGACGCCGTGCATGCGCATGAAGTTCGACAGGATGTCGAGTATGAGATCCTGTCCGCAGATGATGAAGCCCTCGCCACCATGCCGTCCGGTTGAGAGGTCGAAGTACCTGTTCTCGTCGAGCGCCGCGGTGCCTTTGCCGGCCGCCCGGCGGGGCTCCCGTCCCGAGCGGCTGATGTAGTCTCGCACATGCGCTTCGGTGAAACGGATTTTCCGGCCGACCTTGTAGGAGCCGATCTCCTCATTCTTGACCAGAGCATAGACGCCGCTCCGACTGACGTTGAGCAAGGCTGCCACGTCCTCGACCTTGAGCGCGTCATGCGTCGCCATATCGGCTCTCCACATCCTATTTCATTTATTTTCATATCAATAGGCACATTTCTAGACCGGTACTACCTCTTTTCGTGCATTTTCACTTTACAGGGCGGGTCGCCCTACGCCTTTGTACGAACGAAACAAGCTAGTCGGGTTCGATGCCGTTCGCTCTCATCTGTTTTCGTGCATTTTCGTGCAAGCGAGCGCGCAGTGCCAACCGACCAGACGCGACGGATCTCGCCGACGTGCTGTACGTGCTCGATCGCGGAGAAATCCTGCAGACTGGCCGTCCATCCGATGTTCTGTCGGCGCCGGCGAGCGAGCGGGTGCGCGAAGCGCTCGATCTTCAAATGACCGATGATGGCACGTCCCATCAAGCACCGGCCGGCAAATTCAGAGAGCAAGCATCATGACGACGATCGATACGACGCCGCGAAACCCTGTAGCTGCCTTCGGCGGCGGCGCAATCATCGGCGCCCTCGGCGGGTTGATCGGGCTTGGCGGTGCGGAGTTTCGCTTGCCGCTGCTGATCGGCATGTTCCGTTTCGCTGCTCTGGAGGCGGTGATCCTGAACAAGGCCATGAGCCTGGTCGTCGTGGCATCCGCCCTGCCATTTCGTGCCGGGACGATATCGTTCGCCACTATTGCCGATCACTGGACCGTACTTGCCAATCTACTGGCGGGCAGCCTCCTGGGAGCCTGGTTCGGCGCCGGGTGGGCGACGAAGCTGAAATCCGAAACGCTCTACCGGGTCATCGCGGTGATCCTGGTCCTCATCGCCATCGTCCTCGTTCTCGGACATGAACCCGCTTCAAATACCTCGACGGCACTGACGGGCGCCTGGCAGATCGGCGCAGGGGTTGTCGCTGGTTTCATCATTGGTGTGGTGGCATCCTTGCTGGGCGTTGCAGGCGGCGAGCTCCTGATTCCGACGCTCGTTCTGCTCTTCGGTGCCGACATTAAGCTGGCAGGCAGCCTATCGCTCGCGGTGAGCCTGCCAACGATGCTGGTGGGGTTCACCCGCTATAGTCAGGACGCGAGCTTCGCCGTGCTGGGCCGCCACAAGAAATTCTTGCTGATCATGGCGATCGGCTCGCTTGTGGGGACGTTCATCGGAGGGCAACTTCTTGGATTAATTCCAAGCCCCCTGCTGCTTCCGATCCTGGCGGCTATTTTGATCATCTCGTCGGTAAAGGTCTGGAGGCACGGCTGAGCGGGACGGTGCGTTATTCATCGCTGAGAAGGCCGGCATCCTCGTCGTTCGTCGGGAACCCTGGCATGATGTCGCCTGTCAGCAGCTTTTCTTTCGAGAGCAGTCCCGCGTCCTCGAGCGCCTCACGGTCGGGAAGATCGCGCAGGGTTTCGAGCCCGAACTCCAGCAGGAACGCCCGCGTGGTGACATAGGTGTAGGGCGCGCCGGGTTGCGGCGCGCGCGGACCAGAGCCGATGAATCCGAACGATCGCAGATTGCCGATCAGGTCGCGGCTGATCTCCTTGCCGAAGAACGACGACAGTTCTCCGCGCGTGATCGGCTGGAAGTAGGCGATGCACATCAGCACCAGCACCTCGGACTGCGTGAGGTCGACCGCGCGCTCGCTTCCGCCAACCACCGTGCGGATGGCGTCGGCGTAGGCCGGCCGCGTCAGGTGCTTCCAGCCGCCGGCGACGGCGACTAGGTCGTAGGGTCGGCCGCGCAGCTCCTCGCGGATGTCGTCGATGAGAAGATCGATGCTGCAGGTCTTGCCGACGATCCGCGCCAGCGTGTCGCGCCCGACCGGCTCGCTCGCCGCAAAAATCGTCGCCTCGACGCGGTTCATCCATTCGCGCCAGCGTGCCTCCGGCGGCAGATGGTCGAGCTCGCGGTCGAAGAGGCCGTCGCCTCCGTCTACTGATTTTCGTTTTTTGCGGGCCGCCTCCGTCATCGTCGTCAGATCCCGTAGATGCGGAAGGTCGAGCGGCCGGAGAGCTCGCGCACGGCGCCGAGCTCGACCAGGCGCTCGAACAGTCGGCGCAGGCTGCGGTCGCTCATGCCGGCGATCTTTGCCGACGCCACGATCGCGTCATCCGACAAAAGCCGATCGACGACGAGGTCCGCGCCTCGGGCGCGAAGACCAGGCGCCACGGCGATCAGGCGGTCGGCCCGGCGCCCGATGTCGGCCGACAGGTCGACGGCGCGCAACGCCGCACGCGCCTGGGCGGCGAGCAGAGTTTTCGCGCGCTCGGGGTCCGCCTCGATGCCGTTCCGTGAAAGGATGGTCGCCGCGCGCCGCGGCCGACCGGAACCATTGGCGCCGGCAGCTTCGCCACCGAGCAGCGGCACGACGTGCATCCAGCCCAACCGCTGCGCGAGCATGGCGTCTGCGAACCAGCATCCGGCGGTGCGTGGAAGGCCGCGCCGCTCGACGGCCGCAAAGGCGCCGATCAGCACTCCGACCGGTCCTTCGGTCGCCGCGAGCCGCTGAAGCTCGTCGGTCAGATCGTTCGTCGTCTCGTCGTCCCGAGCGAAACCCAGGGCATCGAGCACGCCGGCGATGCTCGCCTCGGTCAGAAGCTCCTCCGCGGGCCGTGCCGCCAGCCGGCGCCAGGCCAGCAGCATGTGGCCGGCGGGACCGACATCGTCGCCCGGCCGCGTGAACAGGACGGCATCGCGCAGAGCCGCTTCGTCTTCGACACGCCCGGCCTGCCTGGTCGCCGCAGCGGCCACGCCAAGCGCCAGCCGCTGCCGCCACGCGCCGGCCCATCTTTCCTGTCGGCGGACCACCGCGTCGAGCGCGCCGAGCGCGGCGCCGGCGGCGATCGCGATGTCCTCAAGGGCATTTGGCCCTACGCCTTGCGCAACAAGGCTTTGCGCGTCTGGAACGGCACGGCGCAGCCAGGTCGGTACAGCGACCACAGGCGGGGTCGACGCCATCAGGGCCGGTGTCATGCGCAGGGCGGCGGGTGATTTCGGGCGCAGAATCATCAGCAGCAGCATGAATCACGGCGGCGGTTTTGGCAACGAAAATGGCATCAAACCGCCGCGCCTGTCGATGTTGTTTTATGTCCGGTAAGGTTCCATTATCGGACGTATTCTGATAGGCTCCCGACCCATGCAAAATCCCCCGGAAAACACGCCTAAAATCGCTGAAAGCGAACCCGACCAGACAAAGGACGATCTCCCGGACATCGTCGATCTGGTCATGGAAATGGGCGCCTCACCCTCGCCGGCCAGGCTGGAAGCCCTTGTCGACACTGCGACGAGCTACGCGAAGGCCGCCAGCTCCGAAAACACCCAAAACGCCTACGCCAAGGACTGGCGGCATTTTGCCTCCTGGTGTCGCCGCGAAGGTTTTGAGCCGCTGCCGCCATCGAGCCAGGTCATCGGCCTCTACATCGGCGCCTGTGCCGCCGGCGAGCCCCAGCGGGGCCGGCTTCCCCTTTCGGTCGCTACTATTGAGCGGCGTCTGTCTGGCCTCGCCTGGAATTTCACCCAGCGTGGCCAACCCATGGAACGCGACGACCGCCATATTGCAACGGTGCTCGCTGGCATTCGTCGCAAGCACGCTAGGCCGCCGCGGCAGAAGGAAGCCGTGCTCGGCGACGATCTCTTGGCGATGATTGCGACCCTCGGCCATGACCTGCGGGGCCTTCGGGACCGCGCTATCCTGCTGCTCGGCTTTTCGGGCGGGTTACGCCGCTCCGAAATCGTCGGGCTCGACGTCGCCCGCGACGAGCATAGCGACGGCGCCGGATGGATCGATATTTTTCCCGACAAGGGCGTCCTCGTCACGCTACGTGGCAAGACCGGCTGGCGCGAGGTCGAGGTCGGCCGCGGCTCCAGTGACCACTCCTGCCCCGTCGTTGCGCTTGAAACCTGGATCAGGCTTGGCCGCATCGCGCGCGGCCCCCTCTTCCGCCGCATCTTCAAGGACAACAAGACCGTCGACGTCGAGCGGCTCTCCGACAAGCACGTCGCCCGCCTGGTCAAGCAGACGGCGCTCGCCGCCGGCGTGCGCGCCGATCTGCCGGAAGCGGAACGCGCGCTCCTGTTCGCAGGGCATTCGCTCAGGGCTGGCCTTGCCTCATCGGCCGAGATCGAGGAGCGCTATGTGCAAAAGCAGCTCGGCCACAGCTCGGCCGAGATGACACGCAAATATCAACGGAGGCGAGACAGATTCCGCACCAATCTGACCAAGGCGTCGGGCCTCTGAGAAAGCCCCCTCCCCTCCCCCGTTTCAGGCCGCCACTTGGCGGTTCAGGAGAGCAGGATTTTCACCTTAGCGTTACAATTGAAATCGGGAAGTAAAAGCGACACTGATCCTCTGCCCTCGTCATCGCCGGCAGAAGGGTCTCCAGAGGCAATTTCCCTATTTCATAAGTCATTGGAATAGCGAGAGCAGATTCATTAAACGGAAGCTATCATGTTATTTACTTCCGTCACATGGGTAACATTTCCTCGCGCACATGCTATATGATGCGGGGAGCCTTCCGGATTGAACAGACGGACATTGGCCGGGGCTCAGATCAATGAGAATGCCCGTTTTCCAGGGCCTTGCGTAGTTCTCAGCAACCGATAAGACGCTCAAGAGACGTTTACAAACGATCGTTTGCCATTATCCTCTGACTTTGTAAAACCGTTCCGATCCTCCTCTCTCAGGCATTCCAAATGGCTGCTGGCACTCACAATCGCGATTCTCGTCGACCGCAGGGGCGGCTGATCGGCTATGCG
Organism: Hyphomicrobiales bacterium; assembly: GCA_030456445.1. Classification (GTDB taxonomy): domain Bacteria; phylum Pseudomonadota; class Alphaproteobacteria; order Rhizobiales; family Rhizobiaceae; genus Mesorhizobium_L. Next base: position 20,295 of record JAKDNM010000002.1, on the reverse strand, counting down.
CGCGTGTCCACCGACGAGCAAGCGACCCAAGTGCAGGAAATGGACCTACGCGCGGCCGGATGCCATGAAATCGTCGAGGAGCACGCTTCCGGCGCATCCCGCGCCCGCCCTGCTCTGTCGAAGCTCCTGCGCGAAATCCGCGCCGGCGACACACTCGTGGTCGTGCGCCTCGACCGCCTCGCGCGCTCCGTCAGCCACCTCCTCCAGGTAATCGAGGAACTTACAGCGAAGCGGGCGCACTTCCGTTCGCTGCACGATCCGATCGACACCACGACGCCACAGGGGATGTTTTCTCTGCAGGTCCTCGGCGCCGTGGCCCAACTGGAGCGTGCGCTGATCTCCGAACGCACCAAAGCTGGGATTCGCGCTGCGAAGGCTAAAGGAAAGTTGCCCGGCAATCCAGGCGTTCGTGAGCGACGGCCGGAAGCATTGGCGAAGATGACGGCCACCCAGAAAGCAGCGTACGGCGCGCGCGTCCAGGCGACACTCAACCAATGGCTTCCGACGGTGCGCCGCATGCGACCGGACCACACCTGGGACGACATCGCGCGAGTCCTCAAACAGCGGGACCTAAACTGGACCCCCGAGCGGCTTCGGAGGGCCGTCAAATGGCTGGTTTCCGAACATCTGGCAGATCCCGCCCTGCTCAAAAAATCCCCTCCTCGCCTTCCGGAAGACCGCTTGATGACCCTCGTCGCTGGCATTCACGCCTCCAACCCGGATCTTACGCTCCGCGAGATCGCTGCGCAGCTCGAACGGCTCCATGAACGAACGCCCCATGGTGGTTCCAAATGGTCTCCGTCATCCGTGAAAAACCTCCTCGACCGGGCCCGCCGATCGAAAATTCTCAACGAGCAACTGGAAACGCATGTCAATTGAGCCGCCACTTCTTGCAGAATCCGATCAGGGTTCGCTCGATGTTCGGATTCGAGAAGTCGATATCGCGGTCTCGCGCCCAGCGTCGGAAGGCTTCCGCCACCATGTCGAGGTCAGGAGTCGGCTTCGGCGCGTGCTGCCGGATCACGTCAGCCCATCTCGTGAAGTGGACCGACCCGGTGGACGGGAAGGCCGCGAGTTCCTCGACCGCCGTCGGCGCCAAGCCCCCTGCCCCGCTATAGCCGGCCTGGGCCATGCCGAACAACGACCGGCTTACATGAAGCTCCCCTTCCCTTCCCCGCTGTATCAGCGTGCGCAGATATGCGCCCGGCTTTGCCACGAGGCCGACATCGTGCTTCTGGATGGTCACGGCGAGCGCGGCAATGGCAAGATCCGGGCCGAGAACGCCAACGGCTTCCTGCCACACTTGTGGGTTAATGTTGGCCGCGCCACATAGCTCGTGGCCAGTTTCGCGGAGCGCTGTCCAGCTGTCGAATGCGCCCGGCACGTAGGCTTCAAGTTTGGGACAGGCGTCTCGCACCAGTGGAAGGGAAATGTATTGCAGATCTTCCGTCAAAACCTCCCTGGGATGTTTCCGTTCTTGCTCAAACCTCTCCGCTTCGCCAGGCTTTTTTTCGAAAGCCAATCCGCCGTAGGCGGTCTTAGGATTGGAGTCTCGGGCGGTAGCCCGAGGCCGCTGTGTGTTACTGGGTTCAGGGATTTGTCCTTCGGCTGTAGTTAGTAAGGGCCGAAATTTCGATACCGCGGTATGGGTATTTCGTTTGTTCAAAGCCTTCCCATAAGCCGTTTCCAGGACTTCCTGCATCGATTCGAGTTCAGCTACCCAAGCCGCAAGCTCATCCACATCCGCAGCACGTGCTTCCCGCAGCACATCGAGGCGGGCCTGGGCATGGTCCCACGGCCCCTCAAAAGCCTCTTCTCGCGCACTCAGGACGAGCGACTGTATTTCCTTGCGCAGGATCGTACGGCGATTGGAATACCGCTTCCACTCACGAGCCGCGTGGTCGGAAACATCGGCCATTTCGGTCAGCTCCGCAAAACGGACAGCGATCGGCGAGAGATCGATTCCGGCGGCCTCGATGATCTTGCCGCCTTCGTCGCGCCTACCCCGGCGCTGATAGGTTGGCCCATCGCTGTAGGCGACAAGTCCTGCCTCGACCAGGCCATTGAGGTGGTGTTTCATGGTGGAGACCGATACGCCGAGACCGCGAGCCAAGGCTACGTTGGATGGCCAGATGACGGGCGCAACGTCGCCGTCGGTCCAGTCGTGAGCCTTCGTGTAGGCAAATAGCTGGTCGATCAAGGCAATCTTTGACGCCTTGAGTCCCATGGCAGCTGCGCTGCGTTTGGCCACCTTGAGTGCCGCCACACGCGTAATACGCCGGGCTCCGGCCTGGCGGTATTCTCGCGCGTATTCTGTCGCGGCAAGCCTTTCCGGGGTCGTCTTGCGAAGCCCCAATCCTAGAGAGGTCATTCGCCCCTCCTATGGATAATCCATGTTGTTGGTATTCTCAGCGCAAGCGCCATCGATCGCCGCCCGGTGGGCGTCGCTATCACGTTCATCTGCATTGTCCTTCACCTATCGCTAGGCAAAGAAAATCCGCTCGCCGAATCGACGCTCAAAAGCCGGAGGGCCTTGACTGTGATTCCAGGAAGTGCGATTCTCGTGTTTACCAGACTTGAGAAGGGCTTCCGGAATGTCGTTTCGGGGGCCTTTTTCTTTGCTCGGGTTTCTCTGTGACGCTACTAGCTGGCGATTGTCAGCTGACAATTTTCCTAAAAGCGTCTATTTTTCAATCCGTTGCTCCTTTCGACTTCTTGTCTGATTTGGCCTCAGGGCTGCCCCTGAACTCCTCAAGGAGCTCAGGGAACCGACGCTGGAGAAAATTGGCGAAATTGGCATTGTCTGAGACAAGGCGAATGTTGCCGCCCTTCTTCTCGACCCAAGCCACGCGGTCTAATGATACGGGCCGGCGCTTGGCAATCCGCTTGGCCGGGCCGACTGCCTGCAAAGCGAGCGAGAACCGCTGATCACTGTCAGCGCTCTGGAAGCCCGACGACTCCCGCAACGCGCTCAACTGACCGCGCGCGCCCTGCTGTTCTAGCCCTTTTACAAGTTGAAGCCATCTGGGCCGGCCGACCCTTGGCGCCGGGCCAATGGCAACAATCAATTCCTCGCCGAGCGCCTGCCCTACCGTCAGCAAGCGCGATATCTCCGGCTTGTCGACGCTAAGCGCGGCGGAGAGCGTGTCGCGGTCGAAACCGTGACCCTCCATCTGCATGGCGAATCGAGCACGCTCAATGAAGGTCAGGTCCTCCCGCGGGCCATTCTCCTGACCCTGCAGGACCACCATTTCCTGATCGGAGAGCTTGCGGATGATCGCCTTGAGGCTGGTGCCTAGTTCCTGGGCCACCCGCCAGCGGCGGTGCCCCGCGGCGATCTGATAACGGCCGTCGTCGGTCGGATGCGGCCGAGCTATGATCGGGATCTGCTGGCCATTCGCAGCGATCGCGACTTTCAGTTCCTGAAAACGGCTATCGGTTGTCGACGGGATCCGATCCGAGACGATTGACGGATTGAAAAGGTTCGGATCGAGGTCTTGGGTCGTCTCGCGGCTGTCCAACTCCTCGCGAAGAGTTTTGGCCTGGGCTGCTTCGGCCGAAAGTCGATCGAGACCGAGGCTCATCGCCTTTATCGCACCCGATGGTCGAGTTTGCGGCAACGTACCGTCGGCTGGCCGCACTGGCTTGCCAGCGGCCACCAGACCCTGAAGGATGTCTTTGCCCCTGCCATCCGCTTTCTTCATTTGGGCACCCTCCCCCAAGCGTTCTGGATCAGTTTCTCGACATCGCCGTTCACTGAATCCATAGATTCAATCGCACGATCATAGGTTTGTCGGTGCATGGACTCGCGGGGTGCTTCATAGATCGTCTGCTTTGACAGACCAGCATCCGAGATGGCGGTCGATTTGACCATCATCGGCGTGAGCACTCGCTCCCCAAACAGATTGCGCATGAAGGCCACGATCTGGTTTTGCGGGCCGTCATTTGGCTCGTGGCGTGTAACCAGGTAGCGCATCCAGTCATAGTCGAGGTTCCCGCCATTATCGCGCACGACAGCTAGCAATTGCGACGTCATCGCCAGAAACTGGTTCATAGATGCCACGTCGAGCATCTGTGGATGCACGGTAATGAGGACAGCGCTTGCAGCGCATAGGGCCGACATAGTCAAAAAGCCAAGCTGCGGAGGGCAGTCGATCACAACCACATCATAGTCGTCCGCCACACTGTGCAACGCGGTGGCCACCCGCATGAAGAACAGGCCGTCATCGTCTCGCGTGCCACTCGCCAAAATCCGCGGGGTGTCATGTTCGAATTCGTGCAGTTCGAGGTTGCCGGGAATGAGGTCGAGACCAGCGAAATACGTCTTACGCACGATTTCGGAGAGCGGCCCGCGCTCGTCGTCGTAACGGATCGCGCCATAGAGCGTCTGATTATCGGCGACGTCGAATTCCGGCTGGTAGCCGAATAAAGCCGACATGGACGCCTGCGGGTCCAGGTCGACAGCAAGGACCCGGTAGCCATGAAGCGCAAGGTACTGCGCCAAGTGCGTCGCGGTAGTGGTTTTGCCGGAGCCGCCTTTGAAATTCGTAACGGCGATGACCTGTAGGTGTTCATCACCCTTGCGCCAAGGCACATAGGAGGTCTTGCCCTTAGTTAGGTGGTGGCGCAACTCATGAACCTGCTCTAGCGTGTAGCGCCGGCGGCCATTGTTCGCCTTTTCGGGCACCGGGCCATCTTCGACCGTTGCCAGATTCCTGATATAGCTGTCGGTAACGCCGATGAGCTTTGCTGTCTCGGCCGTTGAAAATGATCGGAGCTCTTTCTTGGCCTCCGGAGGGAATAGGCGCTCGCGCAGCACTTGAAGTTGGGACCCCAATGCCTGCGAGTCTTCCCAGATCGTTTCATCGAACGCCTGGGTTCCTTTGGGTCGTGAATGTTCGCCTGCGGTGGGCTTCATCGTGAAAGTCGCAAAACTGAGCCAATCGTGTAAATTTCCGCAAATTGATCTGACTCCTGTGTGTGGGTCAAGGAATATTGGGTTAACGCTTTCTTAACAGCCCACCCTGTTGGGCTTACTTCACTGTTTTCCTTGCCATTTTCCGATATTGTCAGCTGACAACGCTCGCGCGCACTGGGCGGCCTTTCAACGTGGGCGGCAGCGCGCCGACCGTAGCAGAGCCGACTCACCGGCTTCGGTCACCCCGGCATAAATGCGGGGTCGACGCCTGCGGTTCTTGCTTCACAGGGTCACAATCAAACCGCTCCGAGTATCTGAGCCGGACCACATAGGTGTCCGACCCGGCATTTATGCCGGGCTGACGACAGTCCGCAGTCCATGATCTGTTCGCCCGACCAGCACTCGAGCGAAACTCTCCAAATGTTCCAGTCCCGATCATTCCCTAGAGAAGCGGATACCTCACTGAGTGAATCGAACACCCATGGGACGGGGCGGCAGCCATGAACTCCCTGCGATCCCATCCTCGGCTTGTTCGCAAACTGCAGGACGCACTGGGCGACGCGATCTGTTCGGCACTCGAGGACATCTCGGTCGTTGAGATCATGCTCAACCCAGACGGCAAGCTATTCGTTGAGAGGTTGGGGCAGAGCATCGATACTATGGGCGGTCTCCAGCCCGGAGCGGCGGAGATTATTATCGGGAGCGTCGCGCACGCTCTCCAGACCGAAGCAGACGAGGATCAGCCAATCGTATCCGGTGAATTGCCAATAGGCGGTCATCGCTTCGAGGGGTTGCTGCCGCCAGTGGTCAGCGCTCCGAGCTTCACTATCCGGAAACGGGCCTCGAGGCTGATCCCTTTGGAGGACTACGTTCGTAGTTCCGTGATGACTGCGAAGCAGGCGGAGTTGATCCGCAATGCGATTGATGCGCGACTGAATATCGTCGTGTCCGGCGGCACCGGATCGGGCAAGACCACGCTAGCCAACGCGGTAATCGCCGAGATGGTCCGCACGTCCCCGGAACATCGCCTGGTGATCCTGGAGGACACCGCCGAAATTCAATGTGCGGCAGAAAACGCAGTCTCTCTTCACACCACGGACATGGTCGACATGGCGCGGCTGCTTAAGTCCACCATGCGCCTACGTCCCGACCGTATCATAGTCGGCGAGGTTCGAGACGGCGCGGCTCTTACCCTCCTCAAAGCATGGAACACGGGCCATCCCGGTGGCATCACAACGATCCACGCCAACAGCGCCAGCTCGGCTTTGCGCCGTCTCGAGCAACTCACTGCCGAGGCAAGTCAGCAGCCGATGCGCGAGGTCATCGGGGAGGCGGTCGATCTCGTGATCTCGATAGAGCGCACACCGAAAGGCCGGCGTATCGGCGAAGTGATCCACGTCGAAAGCTTTTCAGGCGGTCAGTACCAGATTGAGACCTATTCCGGAGAGGGGGCCTGTCATGAGGCATAGCCGAACAACGTCATTGGCTTTGGCATTTATCGCACTGTCGATCATGGTGGGACCAGCTATCGCGGCGGGGGGCGGCGGCGGACTGCCGTGGGAAGGCCCTCTTCAGCAAATCCAGCAATCGATCACCGGGCCGGTAGCGGGATTCATTGCTTTGGCGGCTGTGGCCGTCGCTGGTGGAATGCTGATTTTTGGCGGCGAGCTGAACGATTTCGCGCGCCGTCTCATGTACGTCGTTCTGGTCGCCGGCATCCTACTTGGCGCAACGCAGATTGTCGGTTTGTTCGGGGCATCCGGTGCCTCGATCGGTGGTGTCGCCTCAACCGCGACGCCGGGGGCAGGGGAGTGGCCGGATGCCTGAAGCCGGAACACCTCTTCTGGGATCACGCATCCATCGTGCACTGTCGCGTCCGAACCTATTGATGGGGGCAGACCGAGAGCTGGTTCTTCTCACCGGCCTCGCTGCGATCATCCTGATTTTCGTAGTCCTGACATGGTTCTCCGCCCTGTTCGGAATTGCCGTGTGGATCGGCGTTGTTGCCGCCCTACGCATGATGGCCAAGGCGGATCCGATGATGCGAAGAGTCTACCTTCGGCACATAGGATATCGACCTAACTATCGGCCGACGTCCTCGCCGTGGCGTAGGCAGTGACGCTCATGGTAGCGCTCCGGCAGTTCCGCAATTCACGCCCGTCGTTCGCCGACCTCGTCCCTTACGCGGGGCTTGTCGACGATGGTGTACTCCTTCTGAAAGACGGTTCTGTGATGGCCGGCTGGTATTTTGCCGGACCGGATTCTGAAAGCTCTACCAATATCGAAGCAAGGAAGGGTGAAAAGGGTGCCGCCAGGTTGTCCGAAATCAGACACGACCGCATGAACGACGCGATCAGCGCCATAGTAACCGTCAATACGCTAGCCGGGACGATCGGCGCCGGCTTTGCGGGTGTCCAGGCGGCACGCCTGTTCGGCGACGCGGCCGTCGGCGTTGTCTCGGTTCTGCTGACTATCCTCCTCCTGGTGCTTTCCGAGATCGCTCCCAAGACGTTCGCGGCAACCCACTCGGCGACGTTGGCACCGTATGTCGGCCACACTCTGTTCTATCTGATCAAAATCATGACTCCTGTCCTGATGCTGACCCGAGCCGTGACCGACAGGCTTTCTCCCGATGGCCCCGAGAACCTGACCCGCAGGGAACTGGCCGCAATCATTGTTCAGGCTCCGGAGGAGGGTGCGATCTCGGGGCCGGAGGCTGAACTGCTGTCGAGCATGGTCTATGCTCATAACGTTACCCTCAAGGGTAAGCGCATAGGCATCCCCACGTAGCGTGCAGGCGGTTGATCGCTCATTTTCAGCATGAATCATGCGGAGAATCCTATGAGCGACAGTATGAGCCATCATCGAACATTCGAGATTTTGACGGCGGAGCCTGTGCCGTCCCGACGCAAGCCGCGCCATCGGTCGGACGAAGAGAAGGCACAGCTTGTCGCCGAAGCGTTTTCGCCAGGTGGCAATGTGTCGGCGGTTGCGCGTTCCGAGAGGCTGGATCCCTCGCAGCTCTATGCGTGGCGCCGCAAGGCGCTTTCGTCGGGCATGGTTGCGCCACTGTCGGAGGGAGCAAGCAAGCCGGTGAAGTTCACGCGCTTTGAAGCGGTGGGCAGCGACACGGTGGAAATCGTCATCGGCGATGCAGTGGTGCGCGCCGGCGGCGATGTTGATCCCGATCGCCTGGCGAGGATCATCCGCGCGGTTCGCAAGGCATGATCGCTTCCGGCGTGGTGGTTTACGTGTCGTGCCAGCCGGTCGACTTCCGCAAGGGAGCCGCATCGTTGATGGCGCTGGTCCGGGATGGCGGCCTGGACCCATTCTCCGGGGCGCTTCACGTATTCCGTTCGAAGCGTGCGGACCGGGTTCGCATCGTGTGGTGGGACGGCAGCGGGGTCTGCCTTTATTCGAAAACCCTGGAAGAGAACAGCTTCTGCTGGCCGGGCATATCGGCGGCGCGCGTGCGTCTCGACCATTCGCAACTGATGGCGCTTCTGGCCGGAATGGATTGGAAAAGGATCCGTCCGGCCAGGGTCCGGCGACCGTTGCTGACGGGCTGAAACCGGCCTGCGGCAAGATGAATCATGTGGCTGTAATGGTTGGGAAAACGGCTGTTTCTGTGCTCTATTCCTTGCCATGGCTTTACCCGTTTCCGACTTGCCGGATGACGTCGATGCGCTCAAGGCGATGGTCCTCGCGATGGTCCGTGAGCAGGCCGAAAACGAGAGCCGGCTTGCAGCAGCGGGGGCCGAGATCACCCGGCTGGAGGCGGTCGAGAAAAGCGCCAACGAGCGGATCGCCAATCTCACGTCGATCCTGAAGGTTCTGCAGCGCACGCAACATGGCACGCGTTCCGAGCGGCTGCGCTTGGCCGTCAACGATGAACAGGTCTCCTTTGCCTTCGAGGAAGTCGAGACCGGCCTTTCGGCGATTCAGACCGAGCTCGATCGTGCGTCCGGAGACAAGCCGAAGCGTGCCCCACGTCCGCGTAAGGGTTTTGCCGCTCACCTCGAACGCATCGAGGAGGTGATCGAGCCGGAAATCCCAGCCGAATGCGAGGGGCTGGAGAAGGTTCTGATCGGCGAGGATCGTTGCGAGCGGCTGGACGTCGTGCCGCCGAAGTTCCGGGTCATCGTGACGCGCCGCCCCCAATACGCTTTCCGGGGCCGTGACGGCGTGATCCAGGCTCTGGCGCCGGCGCACATCATCGAAAGCGGCCTGCCGACGGAGCGGCTGCTCGCCTATATCGCCGTCTCGAAATACGCCGATGGTCTTCCGCTTTATCGCCAGGAGGCGATCTATCTGCGCGACGGCGTCGAGGTCAGCCGGAATTTGATGGCGCAATGGATGGGGCATCTGGGCTTCGAGCTTCAGATATGCGCCGATTACATCCTCGAGCGGGTCAAGGAAGGCGAAAGGGTCTTTGCCGACGAGACGACCTTGCCCACACTGGCGCCCGGTTCAGGGAAAACAACCAAGGCATGGCTTTGGGCTTACGCGCGCGATGATCGACCTTATGGCGGAACCAGCCCGCCAATGGTTGTCTATCGTTTTGAAAACAGCAGAGGTGCCGAGTGTGTGGCGCGTCACCTCGCCGGATTCAGCGGCATCCTGCAGGTCGATGGATACACGGCCTACACCAGCTTGGCCAAAGCGCGGGCCAAGGCCGGCAGTAATGAGGCGATCCAGCTCGCAGGCTGTTGGGCGCATCTTCGGCGCAAGTTTTACGATCTGCACATCAGTGGGGTCTCGCAGGCGGCGACGGCCTCAATTATCGCCATGGCCGAATTGTGGAAGGTAGAGGACAAGGTTCGCGGCATGGACGCCGACACCCGCGCCGAACTCCGCCAGGTAAAGTCCTCAGCCATTGTCGCCAGCCTCTTCGACCTTTGGGAAAAGGAACTGGCCAAGGTCTCGGGAAAATCCAAAACCGCCGAGGCGATCCGCTACGCGCTCACACGGCGCGAGGCGCTGGAGCGCTTCCTGAAGGACGGCCGTATCGAAATCGACTCCAACATCGTCGAACGCGCGATCAGACCCCAAACAATTACGAGAAAGAACAGCCTATTCGCCGGAAGCGAGGGTGGTGGACGGACATGGGCCACGCTGGCCACCTTGCTGCAGACGGCATTATGCCGTGCGCGGCATAATGCCGTTTATGCCGGACGACGAACTATGCCGAGCGGGCAGTTTTTCTCCAATGTTTTCAAGATATAGCGGTAGCTGGATCGGCATAGTTTAGGGTCTCTCCGTCGCAATTGACGCGAAGGAGAGGACACATGAACGCAAGTGATTATCTGCAACGCAGTACGCTTTATCGGAAGCTGATCCACGGTCCCTACGGCAAATTTTCGCGCGTCTATGCAGCGCGTTTGTCGGAAGAGGGTTTCACCAGGCAGTGTACATGGCGCTCACTGAGTTTGTTTCGGGACCTGATGGATTGGCATGTCGGCGGCGGGCATGATCCCAAGCATCTAGACGAAGCGAGCATCGAGCGGTTCCTGGACCACCGATCTCAGCATTGGCAGATCAACGCAGGAGACCGCGCAGCTCTGCGGCGCTTACTTTCGGCCTTGCGAGGCAACGGATTGATCGCAGCCGCCCCGCCGGTCGAGCTCACCGAGCAACAACAGATCGTTGAGGGCTTTTCAGCCTACATCATCAATGATCGTGGCCTGTCCCATAGCGCTAGCAACCGTCACGCGCTGCTCGCGCGCCGCTTCCTGCAGGAGACGTATCTGGAGGGACCATGCGAGTTCGCGACCCTCAACCCGGAGCTTGTCATCGGATATGTCGAGCGCCATGCCCTCGACGGTGCCGCGGACAGTGGCAAGGCGATGTGCTGGAGCCTGCGGGCTTTCCTGCGTTACCTGCATCTGCGGGGGCATATTGCGGTCCCCTTGGCGGACTGCGTACCTTCGATCCGCCGCTGGCGCCTTGCGGGGCTGCCCACGTTCATGCCACCGCAGAAGATCCAGCAGGTTCTCGACAGTTGCGACCGAACGACACCAATAGGCCTTCGCGACTATGCCATCCTGATGCTCCTGGCCAAGCTGGGATTGAGGGCCGGCGAGGTCGTAGCCCTTACACTCGATGATATTGACTGGCGCGCGGGCGAGATTCTGGTTCACGGCAAAGGGCGCCGCCAGGCGGTCATGCCGTTACGTCGGGATGTCGGCGCAGCGGTCGTTTCTTATCTCCGCCAGGGGCGCCCCACTTCGACGAGCCGGCATCTATTCCTACGGATGCTCGCGCCGCACGTCGGTTTCACATCCGGCTGCGCCATCACAATGATCGCTAGACAGGCCCTCGGTCGCGCCGGCATTCACGGCTACGCCCATCACGGCGCCCATCTGTTTCGCCATAGCCTGGCGACGGACTTGTTGCGTTCAGGGGCAAGCTTCGACGAGATCGGACAGCTGCTCCGCCACGAGAGCACGGACAGCACCAGGATCTACGCCAAGCTCGATATCGAGAAGCTGCGCACGCTGAGCCAGCCCTGGCCGGGAGGTGTGCAATGAGCCTGCTTCGGAACGCGCTCGAGCGCTACATTCGCATGCGACAGGGCCTGGGGTATAAATATGACGGTCCGGCACGCCGGTTGTCGGATTTTGTCGGCTTCATGGAAGCTCGCGGCGCGGAGACCATCACAGTGGCGCTGGCCATGGAGTGGATCACGCAGATCGGAAGGCAACCAAGCTGGGCTATTCGCCTGACCGACGTGCGCTGCTTCGCCCAACATATCGCACACTTCGATCCCTTGACGGAGGTGCCGCCGACGGACGGCATACCACCGGTTCGACGGGCGAAGCCGTATATCTACAATGACACCGAGATCGAGGCTCTGTTGGCCGCGGCACTGGCTCTGCCGCCAGCGAACGCCTTGCGCCGCTGGACTTACCACTGCCTGTTCGGGCTGATTGCGGTGGCTGGGTTGCGCCACTCCGAAGCCCTCAACCTGCGCCGTGATGACGTCGATCTCGACCAAGGCGTGCTCACCATCCGCCAGAGCAAGTTCGGCAAGTCGCGGTTGGTTCCACTTCACGCCACCACGGTCGCCGTCCTCAAGGACTATTCGGCGCGCCGGGATGCGCATATGGACCCGCCGCGAAGCCCCTATTTCTTCGTTGCCGAAGAGGGCGGTCGCCTGCTGCATCAGTACGTGCACCGCGTCTTCTGGCGGTTGTCGCGGCAGATCGGACTTCGGCGGAAGGGACAGCGTAACGGGCCGCGCGTTCATGATCTCCGTCATCGTTTCGCCGTCACTACGCTGCTCCGCTGGTATCGCGCGGGGGAAGATATCAAGCCGCAACTGCCCGTGCTTTCGACATTTCTCGGACATGTCAGTGTTCGCGACACCTATTGGTACCTGTCCGCAACGCCGGAGCTGATGAGCCACGCAGCGCAGCGGCTCGATAAGCGCTGGGAGACACGGTCATGAACGCCACCAGCGATCTCCCCGCCCTGATCGAACGGTGGTTCACCGATCGACTGATGCGCCATCGCGATGCGAGCGCCAACACCATCGCATCCTATCGCGACACATTCCGGCTGCTGTTTGCATTTGCACAGGAGCGCCTCCGGCGACAGCCATCCAAGCTCAGCCTGATCGACCTCGACGCGCCCTTTATCTGCGCGTTCCTGGATGATCTTGAGGCGCGCCGATCGGCGACAGCGCGGACGCGCAACCTCCGTCTGACGGCGATCCGGTCATTCTTTCGCTACGCCTCTTTCGAGGTGCCGGCGTACAGCGCCCATATTCAGCGTGTGCTGGCGATCCCGACAAAGCGATACGACAAGCGACAGCTCCATTTCCTGACACGTGACGAGATCGACGCCATCCTCTCTTGTCCCGACCAGTCCACCTGGATCGGAAGGCGCGACTACGCATTGCTGCTACTGGCGGTGCAAACGGGGTTGCGGCTTTCGGAGTTGGTCGGCCTGGATCGCGATGCGGTGACTCTCGGCCGCGGTGCCAATGTGCGATGTGTCGGGAAGTGTGAAATCGCGCCGAACAGCGATCCCACGCCGACTGGGTTTAATCTGCTGATTTCATTGCAAAAATGAGTGCAGGTTGGAGGCCCCAGAAGGCACCTATCGTGACCCCTAAAAATCCCGGAAAGAGCAAATGGATCAGACACTTGAGCGCTTCGGTGCCTGGGGCCACTGTTCGGCGCGATTTCACAATCGAGGCCGTAGGCTTCCAGGTCGAGCCGCGCCGTATCATCACCGAGACGGTTTCCGGCAGCACCGCCATCGTGCAGCGTCGAGGATTTTCCCGGCTCATGGACAAACTGGAGGTCGGGGACATTCTAATTGTCACGAAACTCGACCGCCTTGGGCGCGACGCGATCGACGTCAGCACCACGGTCAAGATGCTGGCCGAAATGGGCGTGCGCGTCTATTGCCTCGCGCTTGGCGGTGCCGACCTCACCAGTTCGGCCGGCACGATGACCATGAACGTGCTCAATGCCGTTGCTCAGTTCGAGCGGGATTTGCTGATCGAGCGGACGCAATCCGGCCTCAAGCGCGCCAAGTCGGAAGGAAAGGCCCTCGGCCGACCCTCGACGCTCAGTGAAAGACAGAAGCAGGATGTGCGCGACAATCTCGCGATAGGGTTGAGCGTTTCAGCTATCGCCAAGAAGTTCGCGACCAGCCGGCAGACCATCATGCGCGTTCGTGACGACCGTTCACGGTTCGTTCGACCTTAACGCAAGATTTTGAACTGTGCTTGTTCCGACCCCATATCGGCAAGGTCGCGCGCCGCCATCTCGGGATGGGTCGTGGACCACGTCACCATGACGCGAATGCTCTCATGACCCATTCCGGCAGGAGGATCGTCGAGCAGGCGGCGTAAGGTTATGGACACTATCTCGATGAAACCGGTGATGGCCGGCATTACAATCCGCCTGCACCGGAATTGGCTATCGCCTAATGGAACCCGGCGCTCGACGCGTGGTTGAGCTATGTCATTGCGGCGATTGGGAAAGTGAAGCCCTTCACCGGGATATCAACCACGGTTTTGCCGATGCGGCTGGACAGCGGGGATAATCTGGCCAAGCCGCCGTCTCTCGGCCAATTCTCGTCGTGGCGATCTTGGCTTACTCGGCCGGCACCGCCGCTCCTCCAACGGTGGCGCCCTTGTTGACGCGGCCGTCGACCAGGCGGTCGGCGAGCGCTGCGCCGGCGATCATTGCGGCAAGGGCCACAAGCGAGGTGACGGCAAGCACCGAGCCGCCGGTGAAGCCGGCGCCGATGGTGCAGCCCACCGCGAGAATTCCGCCAAATCCCATCAGAGCCGAGCCTGCCGCATAGCGCAGGATCGAAGGCGCGCCGGGTTCGGTAAAGGTGACGATCCGGAACTCGCGAAACAGGATAGCTGCCAGGAAAGCGCCGACCAGTGTTCCGGCCAGCAGGCCCTGATCTAGCCCGAACGCCGGAGCCGCGTCGGTTGCCAGGCTCGCGCTGGTCGCCAGCGGCCGGATGAAGGACAGGCTTTCGGCCTGGATCGGCTCGAATACCTGCGTCGAAAGCTGATAGGTGAAGTACCAGCCGCCCACCACCGTCAGGCCGACTCCCACGCCGCCCGCAACGCGCCACAGGGTAGGCCTAGCCTTGAGGGTCACGGCCAGCGCGACAATGGCGAGGACGCAGCCAATCGCCACGCCCGCGCGCTGGTTGAGGCCGCCAAGGGCCAGCAGGTCGTTGCCGCCGATCAGCCCGGTTCTGGCGAGAGACGAGAGCCTGTCGCGCAGCGGCACAAGAATGCCGTCATAGGTCGCCCAACCAACAAGGCCGGTAACGAGAATGCAAAACAGCGCGCGCAGATTGCCGGAAGCGCCAAGCACCAGCAGGCGCGACACACAGCCGCGCGTCAGCGCCATGCCGGTGCCGAAGACGAGGCCCCCGGCAAGCGCGCCCGACAGGCTCTGTGGCGTGCCGAAGAAACGCGTGTCGACGACCGAGAGCCAGCCGCCATAGAGCAGAAACTGCACACCGAGGATCGCCGCGGCAAAGCCGGCCGACCAGACGGCGAGCGCCTTCAAATCGCGGCCGCGCGTGACGTCGAGAACGGCCGAGCGGGTGCAGAAAGCGCTGCGCTGGGCGAAAAAGCCGAAGAGAAGCCCAAGTCCGGCACCGCCTATGGCTGCGGCCTGCGTTTCGCCAAAGGCGTCGATAAGCGGGACCATATCCACGGCGATCTCCTACGTTTCGGCGCAGGATAGTCATGGCTGGTGGGTCCGGGCAGGTATGGATTTTCGAAATACACGCCGCGGCGATAAAGATAATGCCGGTCTGGCCAAGTTCGTGGAACGGGCTCCTATCGGCGTATGGTCTTGGAATTTCGTTCCCGCGCGAAGCGAGCGCAAGTCCGGCCGCTATGCGCAAACGAACGAGCGGCCGCCGATGCCGTGGCGGACCCTGCCTCGGAGCTATTCGATGCCGGCGCTCGGCTTCTTGTCGTCGCCGTCCTGAACGTCCGGCGTAACATCCAGCACCTCGGCGTGCATGGTGATCTTTGCCACCCCGGCAATGCAATCCGTCATGCAGGGATTGTTCTTGTTGGCGAGATATTGCGGTTCTTCGGCGCGGTCGTCGGCGATGAAGTTCTGCGCGTTGGGCATCTCGATCGTGCCGAAATTGGCTTTCGACAGCTCGAAATCCTCCTCCGTCACGATGTCGTTGAGATAGAGCACATAGGCCGTCAGCGCATAGACGTCGTCGTCCGAAAGCGAACGCGCATTGCCGAACGGCATGGCGCGGCGGATGTAATCGTACACCGTTGAAAGATACGGCCAGTAGGAACCCACGGTCTTGACCGGGCGGTCGTCCTTCAACGTGCCCTGACCACCCGCCAGCACCGGCCAGCGGCCGACCGCCTCGCCAAAATCGCCATGGCACGACGAACACTGGGCGTCGAAAAGCTTTTCGCCCTGGGCGACCGTGCCGCTGCCATCCGGCAGGCCGACGCCATCGGGGCGCACGTCGATGTCCCAGGCGGCGATCTCGCCGGCGGTGGCTGTGCGGCCCAGATGATAGTTCAGCCCGCCGCCTTCGCCGGCAGGCGCAGCGGCTACGGCCGGCTTGACGGGTTCGGCTCTGGCACTCTCTTCCTTCGGTTCCGTCGGCGCGGCTTCGGTCTTCTTGTCCTCGGGCTTGGGGGCGGCATCCATGGCCTCGGACGGCTTCGAGAAGGTTGCGACATAGGCGATCACATTGTCGATGTCTGCCGGCTTTTTCAGCCCGGCGAAGGACATTTTCGTCCCCTTCACCATGCCCTTCGGATCGTCAAGAAATTTGGCCAGCGTTTCCGCGTTCCACGCCAGTCCGCCCGCCCCGGCCTTTTCCATGGCCGACGAATAGCGATAGCCTTCGGCGGTGCCGGCCGTGCGGCCGATCAGCTCGTTCAGTTCCGGCCCGACGCGGTGCTTGGCGCCATCGCCGACGGCGTGGCAGGCCTTGCACCTTTTGAACACCTGCTCGCCGGCAGCCGGGTCGCCGGCATAGGCCGGTCCGGACAGGCAGAGTGCCGCCAACGCGGCCGCGAGCGCGATTTCAGGAAATCTCGACATTTTCGGCCGCTCCGTTCGTGTCCACGTACCAGGTCTGAATGCCGTTGTTATGATAGATGGAGTTCGCGCCACGAACCGCCCTGAGCTGCTGTTTTGTCGGCTGGACGAAGCCCTTCTCGTCCATCGCGCGCGACTGCAGGAACATTTCGGAACCGTCCCAGTCCATCTCGTAATAGAAGCGGTGCAGCGCCATCGGCAGGCTCGGCCCGTCGATGCGCGCCGGCTTCCAGTTGCGGCCGCCATCGGTCGAAATATCGACGCGTGCGACCGTGCCGTTGCCCGACCAAGCCAGCCCCGTCAGCACCAGCCGGCCCTTGCCATGGGTGATCGGCGCCTGCGGGCTCGGATTGGTGATGACCGACTTCACGTCCATCGCCCAGGTAAAGTGCCGGGCCTTTCCGTTGGCCAGAAGGTCGGTGTATTTCGAGGTTTCCTCGCGCTGCTCCCAGGGTTCGTCGCCCACTTCCAGGCGGCGCAGCCATTTCACCCACATATTGCCTTCGAAGCCCGGCACCACCAGCCGCACCGGATAACCCTGCTCGACGCGCAGCGCCTCGCCGTTCATGGCGAAGGCCACCATGCAGTCGTCCAGCGCCTTTTCCATCGGGATCGAACGCGTCATGGCGGCCGAATCCGCGCCCTCGGCCAGCACCCATTTGCCCGCAGGTTTGACGCCGGCTTCGGCCAGAATGTCCTTCAGGAGCACGCCGGTATACATCACGCAATGCACCATGCCGTGCGTGAACTGGCAGCCGTTCAACTGCGAGCCACGCCACTCCATGCCGGAATTGGCGGCGCATTCGAGGAAGTAGATCTTGTTCACGCGCGGGAAGCGCCGCAAATCGTCCATGGTGAAGACCAGCGGCTTTTCGACCAGCCCGTTGATCATCAGCCGGTGCTTTGCCGGATCGACCACCGCCGCGCCACCGTGGTGGCGCTCGAAGCACAGGCCGTTCGGGGTGATGATGCCGTCGAGCTTGTGCAGCGGCGTGAAATTGACCGACGAGACGGGGTCGGCCGTCAGCCAGGCCACGTTGCGGCGCACCGCATCCTTCTCGAAAGGCGAGGGCATGCCGTAGGGATGCGCGTCCACCCCGTCGCCGGAATAGCGGTTCCAGTCCTGGATTTGCGTGATTGCCGGATCGTCGGCGGCCAGCACCCGGCCGGCCGCGAGGCTTCCAGCAAGTGCTGCGCCGCCGGCCAGCCCGGCTTTCAGGAAGCCGCGCCGCGACTGCCCGTTCCCGCTCCGCTCAACCATTGCCGCCTCCCCATCCATAGACACATATGATTGTTCATATGTATCAGGGGAGAAGGGTGGTGGCAAATGGAATGTGGGGGAGGGGGTGCGCGGAGGCTGCCGTCGCGCATTTACCAGAACTACGCGACGGCCTTCGCCACCATATCCGGATGCTGGCCGATCACGCGCACATAGGCGATGGCGAAATCCGGCGCGGTCGCCCGCGCCTGCTCCCAGTCGCGCAGCGTGCCGACCGGAACCCGGAAGCGGCTGGCGAATTCGGACTGCGACAAGCCAAGCCCGGTCCTTGTCTTGCGGATCAGGCGGGCGCGTTGGCCACGGTCGAGCGCCTCGGCCGTCACGTCAAAATCCTCGGCGTCGGCCGGATCAGCAGGCAGCGTGATATGCTCGTTCTTCACCCTTGTTGCTCCTTCTGACCGAAATGAAACGCGGCAGGTCGCCCCGCCAGACGAAGACGGCGGTGAACAGTTTCCCGCCGACGATCCCGATCGCGTTGAACCGTTCTTCCCCATCGATCTCGCGAATGGAGGGGACAATCAGGCAGTCATCGTCCGTGAAAATCCGGTCGCCAAAGGCCAATGGCAGTTTGTGTTTTACGCGGTTGGCCGCGTCCTTGGCGAGGTCGAACCTGTCTTCGTCGAACGTGACTGACGCCATTGCCGCACTTATACGGGATTCCCGTATAAATCGCAACTCCGTTTTCGTTTGTGCGCGGACGCTGAGCCTGCGTTCGTTGCCACCCTCCGCCGCAAATATTCTTCGGATCTGGTCGACCGGATACTCAATAGGCACCCGAAATGACCGTTCGAGCAGCTACCATCCCTCACTTCACCTTGACGCTGCGGTTCTCCTCCAGCGTCACTACTTTCTTCTCGGTCAGATACTGCTCCACCACGTCCCAGATCGGCGGGCCTTGCGTTTCCTCGTTGACCGAGGCCCAGCCGGCAACCTGGTATTCCTTCGCGGGGTCGATCGCCTCGCCGGTTTTCAGCAGCGTCATGTCGGAGATGCGGCTGCCCATCTCGCCATTCGGGTCGATCGCGTAGCCCATGCCGCCGACGCGCACCATGTCGCCGCCCTGCTGGTAGTAAGGGTCCTTGTTGAAGAGGTTGTCGGCGACATCCTCCATGATGGTCTTCAGCGTCGCGCCGGTCATGGCCGAGCGGTAGGCGGCGGGATAGGTCATGCCGCAGGCATTGTAGAGGTCTTCGACCGTGATCGTTTCGCCCGGCAGCACCGACGTGCCCCAGCGGAAGCCGGGCGAGAGCGCGATGTCGGCCTCGCGCACTTCCATGAGCGCCGCGCAGATCAGATCGTCGAAGGTGCCGTTGAAATTGCCGCGCCGGTAAAGCAGCGTCTCGGTGGTGGCCAGTTCGCGCTTGAGTTCGGCCGCGTAGGGCGCGCGCAGATCCGTGACCAGTTTGGTCATGTCGGCGTCGGGTGCGATCACGTCGGAAAACACCGGGATCAGGCGGTGGTGGAAGCCCTTCACCGCGCCGTTTTGCACGTCGAGGTCGAGGCGGGTGATGAACTTGCCGTGCGAACCGGAAGCGATCAGCAGCGTCTTGCCGACGAGAACCGGCTCGGGCAGCGCGTCATGCGTGTGGCCGGTCAGGATCACGTCGATGCCCTCGACGCGCGCGGCTAGCGAGCGGTCGACGTCGAAGCCGTTATGCGACAGCAGCACGACGAGGTCGGCCCCCTGTTTGCGCGCGGCGGCGACGTTCTTCGCCACCTCCTCCTCGCGGATGCCGAACGACCAGTTGGGAAACATCCAGCGCGGATTGGCGATCGGCGTATAGGGGAATGCCTGGCCGATGACGGCGATCTTCACCCCGCTTTTGTCGAACATCTTGATGGCCTCGAAGGCCGGTTCGTCCCATTCGGTGTCGAAGATGTTGCCGCCCAGGAAGGAGAACGGTAGGCCGTCCACGATCTCCTTGACCCGGTCGGTGCCGTAGGTGAACTCCCAGTGGCCGGTCATGGCGTCGGGGGCGAGAGCGTTGAAGGCCTCCACCATGTCCTGCCCCTTGGTCTGGAGCGAGGTATAGCTTCCCTGCCAGGTGTCGCCGCCGTCGAGCAGCAACACCTTGTCGCCGCGCTCGGCGCGGATGCGCTTGACGATCGCGGCGATGCGGTCCAGCCCGCCCATCTTGCCGTAGGTCTTGGCCAGCGCCGAAAAGTCCTCGGAGGTCAGCGCGTAGGCGTGCGGGCTGCCCGGTTCGATATTGTAGAGTTTCAAAAAGTCCGCGCCGGTGACGTGCGGCGGCAGGCCCGCCACCGCGCCGACGCCGAGATTGGTCGACGGCTCGCGGAAATAGACCGGCATGAGCTGCGCGTGGATGTCGGTGATGTGGACAAGCGTGACATTGCCCATCGGCTCGAAGTCGAGCAGGTCGCTTTCCTTCAGCGCCTGCGCGGCGGCGGCGCGTGACCAGCGGCCGACCAGCCCCGGCCCGGCGATGGCCGACAGCGCGGTCGCGGCCATCAGGAATTCGCGGCGTGAGAACATGGGGGATTCCTTTTTGAACGGATCC
>JAKDNM010000091.1 GCA_030456445.1 Hyphomicrobiales bacterium | reverse complement strand
ATCCATATCCGACACTCGCATGGCCCTTCAAATGCGCACGGAAGCGTTCAATTGCAAGCCGTCGTCGCGCCGGCTCACCCGTTCGTCTGGCCGCTTTCGGCAGGCGGCGCGGCGTCGTTTCCGCCGCCATTGTCGTTGTCCCCGCCATCGCTATCCGGCGTGGCATCCGGCGAAAGGCGCTTCAGGATCGAGTTTTCCGCATCGGCCGGCAGCATCGCCTCGATCCGGGTTCCGATGTTTTCCAGAAGCGGCCGCGACTTCGCCTCCTTCACCCAGAGCGGCGGGTTATCGCCGACCAGCCAGTTGAAGAACATGAGCGCCACGGCCACCACGAGGATGCCGCGTGCCGCGCCGTAGAGGAAGCCGAGCGTACGGTCGAGCGCGCCGATCCGCGAATCGATGATGAAATCGGCAAGCTTCATCGTAATCACCGTCACCACGATCAGCGCGATGAAGAAGACGATCGCGGCCGAAGCGCCCATCGCGATCTTTTCATTGTCGATATGCGGCTGAACGTAGGGCAAGATCGCCGGGTAGAAGAAATAGGCCGCCGCCGCCGCCGCAATCCACGACGCGACCGACAGAACCTCGCGCGAGAAGCCGCGCACCATTGCGAGCATCGCCGAGACCAGCGTGAAGCCCACCAGGATCCCGTCAAGCAGCGTAATCGGCATTGCGGCTGTTCCCCACTCTTCCCTATTCGCCCGGAATACGTCTCAAGCGTGCCTCCGGCTGCCTGTCGCCGCTTGTCCCGGCGATGCGGGCGACGAGATCGACCAGCGAAGCAGGCTGGAAGGCTTTGGCCGAAATTTTCCCTGCGAGTTCTTCGACCGACCGTGGGCAAACGGCCTGATTGAAGCCAAGCTTTTCGGCCTCCTTGAGGCGCTGCTGGGTATGGGCCACCGTCCTTACCGCTCCCGACAGGCTGATTTCGCCGAAATAGACGCATTCCGCCGGCAGGGCAAGGCCAGTGAGCGACGAGACCAGAGCCGCCGCGACGGCGAGGTCGGCGGCCGGCTCGGCGATGCGGTAGCCGCCGGCGACATTCAGATAGACGTCGTGCTGGGAGAAACGCACGCCGCAATGCGATTCGAGCACCGCCAGAACCATCGCCAGCCGGGAATTGTCCCAGCCCACCACCGCGCGGCGCGGCGTGCCGAGCGGCGAGGGGGCGACCAGCGCCTGTATCTCGACCAGGATCGGCCGCGTCCCCTCCATGCCCGCGAAGACCGCGGCGCCGGGCGCCGGCGCTCCCCGTTCGCCGAGAAAGAGTTCGGAGGGGTTGGGGACTTCGCGCAAGCCCTTGTCCGACATCTCGAAGACGCCGATCTCGTCGGTAGGGCCGAAGCGGTTCTTCACCGTGCGCAGGATGCGGTAGTGGTGCCCGCCTTCGCCCTCGAAATAAAGCACGCCGTCCACCATATGCTCGACCACGCGCGGGCCGGCGATCTGCCCCTCCTTGGTGACGTGGCCGACCAGCACGATCGCCGCACCTGTGGATTTGGCGTAGCGGATCATCGCCTGCGCGGCCGCACGCACCTGCGTGACCGTGCCCGGCGCCGAATCGGCCATATCGGTCCACAGCGTCTGGATCGAATCGAGGATGACGAGGTCCGGCCGCCTGCCGTCGGCAATGGTGGCCAGAATGTCCTCGACATTGGTTTCGGCCGCCAACTCGACGGAAGCATCGGCAACGCCTAGGCGCTGCGCCCTCAGCCTGATCTGCGCCACCGCCTCCTCGCCGGAGACATAGACAATACGGTGGCCGAGGCGCGCGAGCGCGGCGGCGGCCTGTGTCAGAAGCGTCGATTTGCCGATACCCGGATCGCCGCCGACCAGAAGCGCCGAGCCGCGCACGAAGCCGCCGCCCGTCGCCCTGTCGAGTTCGCCGATGCCCGACGCGATGCGCGGCGCGTCCTCGATATCGCCGGCAAGCGAGGTCAGCACGACCGCGCGGCCCTTGCGCGCGGAACGCATGGCTTGCGGGCCGGAGCCGATGCCGCCCGACGTGCCTTCCTCCACCAGCGTGTTCCACTCACCGCAGGCATCGCACTTGCCGGCCCACCGCGTATGGACCGAGCCGCAGTTCTGGCAGATGAACTGGACACGGGATTTAGCCATCGGCCACGGCCCCCATGATGCGTTTCTGCCAGCGTCTACCGAGCGAGGTCAGCAATTCGTAGGCGATCGTGCCGGCCGCATGCGCCGCCTCGTCGATCGGGATGTTCGGGCCGAAAAGCTCGATATGGTCGCCTGGCTGCACCGCATCCGGCGCGCAATCGGTGACGTCGAACAAGGTGAGGTCCATGGTGACGCGGCCGAGAACCGGCACGCGCCGGCCAGCTACGAAACCCTGTGCACCCTGCGGAACGGTGGCGCGCAGCGGCACGCCGGCGCCGGAACCTGAACGGTGATAGCCATCGGCATAGCCTACCGCCGCGACCGCGATCGTCGTGTCGCGCCCGAGCATGGCATGCGCGCCATAGCTCGCGCTCTCGCCGACCCTCGCCCGGCGCACCTGCACGATCCGAGCCTCGGCGGTGACCACCGGCCGCAGCGGCTTGGTTGCGCCGTTCACCGGCTGTCCGCCATAGAGCGCGATGCCGGGGCGCGTCAGGTCGAAGCGGGCAATCTCGCCCAGGAAGATGCCGGGCGAATTGGCCATGCTCGCCTCGATCCCGCCATAGGCGTCCCGCACCCGCCGGAAGGCTTCCACCTGTTTCAGGTTCAGCGGATGCATCGGCTCGTCGCCGCAGGCCAGGTGGGTCATCAGGAGCACCGGCTCCAGCGCCCGCGTCAGCGCGTTTTCGCGCGCGTAGGCAAGTGCGCGCTCGACCGTCAGGCCGAGCCGGTTCATGCCGGTATCGACATGGATGACGCAGGGAAGGGCGGCACCCTCGGTCCCGCAATGCGCTTCCCAGATGGCGATGTCGCGCTGCGTGTTGAGCACGGGAATGAGGTGCGCCCTGGAATAGAAGGGCGCGGCCTCCGCCTCGAAAAGCCCAGCCAGAACGAAGATGCGTGCGCCGGGTGCGAGCTTGCGCACCGCGATGCCCTCTTCCGGCAGCGCCACGAAAAAATCCTCGCAGCCGGCGGCAAGGAGCGCCGGCACCACGATCTCGATACCGAGGCCATAGGCGTTCGCCTTTACCACGCCGGCGGTGCGCGCCCCGCCTGAAAGCACACGCAGTAATCGGTAATTGGCCACAAGGGCGGAAATGTCGATGGTGAGCCTGCCGCCGGCAAGGCGTGGGTCCGCGCCCGAAT
This sequence comes from Hyphomicrobiales bacterium, assembly GCA_030456445.1. Taxonomy (GTDB): domain Bacteria; phylum Pseudomonadota; class Alphaproteobacteria; order Rhizobiales; family Rhizobiaceae; genus Mesorhizobium_L. The sequence continues at coordinate 12,811 of JAKDNM010000091.1, read as the reverse complement.
GGCTGTGGAACTCCGTCAATTCACTACTCGAACCGTTCCGGCAGATGGCTGTCCTCGGCGAGGTCGAAGAAGCGGGTGAACTCCCCCTGGAAGCCGAGCGGGACCGTGCCGGTCGGGCCATGGCGCTGCTTGGCGATGATGAGCTCGGCCTTGCCGCGCATTTCGCTCATGTCGGTTTCCCACTGGGTGTATTCGAGCGTACCGGGCTTCGGTTCCCGGTTCCTGAGATAATATTCCTCGCGGAAGACGAACAGCACCACGTCCGCGTCCTGCTCGATCGAGCCCGATTCGCGGAGATCGGAAAGCTGGGGACGCTTGTCGTCGCGGCTTTCGACCTGACGCGACAATTGCGACAGCGCAATGACCGGCACGTTGAGCTCCTTGGCCAGCGCCTTCAGCCCGGTCGTGATCTCGGTGATCTCCTGCACGCGGTTCTCGCTGGCGCGGCGCGAGGAGCCGGTCATGAGCTGGATGTAGTCGATGATGATGATGTCGAGCCCGCGCTGGCGCTTCAGCCGCCGGGCGCGGGCGGCAAGCTGAGCAATCGAGATGCCGCCGGTCTGGTCGATATAGAGCGGCAGCTTCTGCATCATCTGCGAGCAGGCGACGAGCTTGTCGAAATCGGCCTCGGTGATCTCGCCGCGCCTGATCTTGGAGGAGGGGATTTCGGTCTGCTCGGAAATGATGCGGGTGGCGAGCTGTTCCGACGACATTTCGAGCGAGAAAAGGCCGACCACGCCGCCATTCGCCGCCTTGAAGGAGCCGTCCGCCTGCGGCGCCGGCTCGTAGGCGTGGGCGATGTGGAAGGCGATATTGGTGGCGAGCGACGACTTGCCCATGCCGGGACGACCGGCGACGATGACGAGATCGGAAGGCTGCAGACCGCCCATGCGCCGGTCGATATCGCGGAAGCCGGTGGAAATGCCGGAGAGGTGCCCGTCGCGCATATAGGCGGCGTTGGCCATGTCGACGGCGGTCTTCACCGCGTCGGTGAAGCTTTCGAAGCCGCCATCGTAGCGGCCGGTCTCGGCCAGTTCGAAAAGCCGGCGCTCGGCGTCCTCGATCTGCTCTTGGGGCGCCATGTCGACGGGCGCGTCATAGGCGATGTTGACCATGTCCTCGCCGACCGTGATCAGCGCCCGGCGCGTCGCCAGATCGTAGATGGCGCGGCCGTAATCGGCGGCATTGATGACCGTCACCGCTTCAGCGGCCAGCCTTGCCAGATAATAGGCGACGGTCATGTCGCCGACCTTCAAATCGGCTGGCAGGAAGGTCTTCACCGTCACCGGGTTGGCGGTTTTGCCCATGCGGATGAATTCGGCCAGCACCTCGTAGATCTTGCGGTGCAGCGGCTCGTGGAAATGCGCTGGCTTCAGGAAATCCGAGACGCGATAGAAGGCGTCGTTATTGACGAGGACCGCGCCCAGAAGCGCCTGTTCCGCCTCGATATTGTTCGGCGCCTCTCGATAGAGCGGCGTTTCCGCCGCGCCGAATTTTATTGCCGCTTCCGCCATGGTCTCCTGTCCTTCGCCCGATCCCTGCCGTATCAGACAAGGTTAAGGGCGGGTGCGAATTCGATCCTCCTTTACCGATCTCCACAGGGCGGGAAATCGGTGGAAAGAAAGCCGATTGACTCGAATCGAAGACGCGATTCTCACCATTTATACTAGAGAACAAAACAGGAAGACAGATCGCGATACGCTTGATTCTCCCTATGTGTCACGCCACCCCCGCGGCTTTGGCTCGCGCCAATATACGTTCGGCGCGCCGCAGATGCGGCCTGTCGTACATCTGGCCGTCGATGCCGATGACGCCGGGATTGCCGGCGGCGGCAAAAGCATCGGCCACCGCGCGCGAATGCGCGACCGACGCGGCGGAGGGCGTGAACACCTCGTTGATGACAGGCACCTGCGCGGGATGGATCGCCATCTTGGCCGTGAAACCGTCGCGCTCCGCTTCCACGCACTCCGCCCTCAGCGCATCCGTGTCGCGGAAGTTTATGAAGACCGTATCGATCGCGGCCGTCTGGATCGTCGCCGCGGCGAGGATGGTCAGCGTGCGCGCCAGACGAAAAATGTCCGTATAGCGGCCTTCATCGTCGCGTGGCGTGCGCGCGCCGACATCCGCCGATAAATCTTCCGCGCCCCAGGTTACGCCAGCGAGCCGCGGCTGCGCCTCGTTGAAGGCCGGGGCGGCCAGCGTGCCGGCCGCGGTTTCGGCGATGAGCGCAACGATACGCGTGGCGCCGTCCTCGATGCCGTTCTCGGCCTCGTGCACGCGAAGCTTCGCCGACAGCCGCATGATGTCCTTCGGGCCGATCGCCTTCGGCAGCATGATGCCGGCCGGCCGCGCCGGCATGATCGCCGCGAGGTCGTCATCGGTGAGGCCGGTGGTGAAATCGTTTACCCGCACATAGAGCGCGGCCGAAGCCTGTTTCCGGTTTTCGCAGACGAAGGCGGCGGCGATCTTCCGCGCCTCCGCCTTGCGGTCTGGGCCGACCGAGTCTTCCAGGTCGAGAAGCAGGACATCCGCTTCCGCCTGGAGCGCCTTGGCAAGCTTCTTTTCCGAATCACCCGGTACGAAGAGGAGGGAACGCATGTTCAGGCTCCCTTCTTCTTCATCATCGCCTGCCGCACGCAGCGCGCCACCAGCAGATTATCCTGATTGTAGGCGCGATGCTCGAATTCGACGATGCCCCGGTCCGGCTTGGATTTCGATGCGCGCACCGATTTCACTTCCGTCTCGACATGGATCGTGTCGCCATGGAAGACCGGGTGCGGGAATACCGTCTCGGTCATGCCGAGGTTGCCGATCGTGGTGCCAAGCGTGGTGTCGTGCACCGAGATGCCGATCATCAGGCCGAGAGTGAAGAGTGAATTGACGAGCGGCTTGCCCCATTCGCTTTTTGCGGCGAAATCGAAATCGATGTGGAGCGGCTGCGGATTGAGCGTCATGACGGAAAACAGCATGTTGTCACTCTCGGTGACGCTCTTCGTAAGGGTGTGGTGGATCACTTTCCCCGGCGTGAACTCATCGAGATAGAGGCCCGGCATCTTCATTTCCTCCGCTGGTCGCGCGTTTGATAGGGCGGTTGTGAAACGCCTGCAAGAGAGGCGGTCAAGCGATATGGTAAACGCTTCCTAAACCATTTCCACCTAGCGTTTGCGGTAGCTTGAGGGCGGCGCGGCGGCATGGTAATCAGTCATTTCCTGAGGTGGATCGATACGGCGCGCGTCTTGGATCGGGCAGAGGCCGCCACCGCGCTCGCCGGCGCCTATGTTGCCCGCGAACTTCCCTTCGAGGACCGCTGCGCGGCAGAGGCCGCGCTGACCTTCCTGCTCGATGATCCGTCGGCCAAGGTTCGTTATGCGCTGGCGGAGGCGCTGGCGATCCACAGCCTGGCGCCGCTCCAGATCATCCACGCGCTTGCCTCCGACCAGGACGGAATCGCCGACCTTGTGCTCAAGCGCTCGCCGCTTCTCACCGACGGCGATCTCATCGATCGCGTCGCCATGGGAAGCGAAGGCGTGCAATGTTCCATCGCCGGCAGGGCGATGGTGTCGAAGTCCGTCGCGGCGGCTGTCGCCGAAGTGGGATGCGCGAAGGCCTGTCTGACCTTGCTGGAGAACGATGGCGCCGACATCGCTTCCCTGAGTTTCCGCCGCATGGCGGAGCGGTTCGGCGCTGCGCCGAAGCTGCGGGAGGCCATGCTCGCCGACCGGCGCCTGCCCGCTGATTGCCGTCATGTTCTGCTGGTCAAGCTGAGCGCCGCGCTGAAGGAAGCGCCGCTCGTCGTCGCCCTGATGGGCCGGGCGCGCGGCGAACGCGTCATGCGCGAAGCCTGCGTGCGAGCCTCGCTGACATTGATCGATCGGACGCGCCCGGACGAGCATGAGGCGCTGGTCGAACATCTTCGCCTTGCCGGCGAACTCAATACCGCCTTCATCGTCCGCATGGTGGCGCATGGCAAGATCGACTTCTTCGCCTCGGTGCTGGGCGTGCTTGCCGGGCGTGAGGCAGCCCGCGTACGGACGCTTCTCGCCGGCGGGCGCGATCTGGCGCTTTCAGCACTTTTCCGTAGCGCGGGCCTGCCGGAAAGCGCACATCGGGTCATCTTGCGGGCGCTCGGGATATGGCGCGAGGTCGCAAACGGCAGGCGCGTGGCCGGCGCGCAGGAAGTGAGTTGGCTGATGATGAGGGAATTGAATGCCTGCCCGGGCCAGAGCGGGCCGGCGGAGCGTCATGCGGACCTCGCCAGCCTGATCCGTGCCATCCACCTCGAAGTGCTGCGCGAAAACGCCCGCGACCACGCACTGGCCATCGCGGCGGCCTGACGGGCCTATAGCGGGGGATCGGTCCGAGCGCTCCGAAAATCGAGCGCCGCATAGCCGAAAATCGCGACAATGACGATGGCGCCGCCGGCAAGGCTCGCCTGCGGTGGCACCTCGCCCAGGAAGAGCCATGCAAACAGGATGGCAAGCGGTACTTCCGTGCTTCCGAGCAGCCCCGATTCGGAGGCGCTGACCAGCAGCGTCCCTTCGGTCCAGAGAATCACGGCGGCGGCGAAAGAGACGCCGAAGGCGCACATCAAAATGGCGTCGTGCCCCGTCACGTCGAGCGGATCGGTGACGACGCAACCGACGAGGAAAAGCAGGAACGCCGCCACGGCTCCTGACCAGACGACCGGCGCGTCGGTGAATTTTCGGATCAGCACCATGTAGAGTGCGCAGCCGGCCGTCATGAGGACGGCCATCAGATTGCCGGCAAGGCTTCCCGTGCCAATGCCGCCGAGCATCATGATGGCGACGCCCGTGAGCGACATGGCGGCCGCGATGACGGTGCTTTTGCGCGTGCGCTCGCCCATGAGCACGCGTTCGAGCCCGGCCGCCATGAAAGGCACGGTCGCGTAGATGATGGTGACGTTGGCGACATAGGTCAGCTTGAACGCGGCGATGAAGGCGATGCTGGACAGCGCGCCGACGACCGCGAGCGCCCAGCCGCGTTTCCCAAGACGCAGGCTGGACCACATCTGCGGACCGCGACCGCGCCAGAACACATAGGCGGCGATAATCGCGGCGCCGACGAGGCCGCGCCAGCAGACGATCGTCCACGGACCGGCGCTGATGGAACGGGTAAAGACGCCCGCAAGCGCAAAGAAGATCGCCGACGCCGTGACCAGCGCCATGCCGGCCGCGTGGCCGCCATCGGTCCGGGCGGGAAGGTCGATCGGTCGTGCGTCCATCTCGCTACGATAATGAAGGGCTCCTGCCAGCCTCTTGTCAGGAGTGCCGTGCCACTGCACGCGGGCTGTGGAAGAAGCGGGGATTGTCTTCCACCGCGGCGGCGATCACCCGGAGCGAGGCGGCGACGGCGAGAAGGGACGAGCCCGCGTCGCTGCGCTTGCCGAGCATTTCCGCCTCTGCCCTTGTCGCCGCCGCGAAAGCGGAGATCGACCCGCTGCCCAAGCCGCTTCCCGCCGACCGCAGGATCAGCGAGGCAAGGCGCTTCAGGAAATTGGCGATGAAGGCCCTGTCCGGCTCGGGAAGGTGAGGCTGTGCGTTGCGCAATGCGAGGATTTCCAACCCGACGGTGACCGCCGCGACGCTGCCGGTAAGCATCGCCTCGCCGCGCCCGCCGACGCGCTGCGCAAACGGCATCAACTGATTGATGCGGTCATAGGCGAGGCTTTCGAAGGCCGAGCGTCGGGGGACGCGCTCGTGCAGGCAAAGCCGCACGAGGTCTTCCTTGATGGTGGCGACGATGCGCAGGACGCTGTCGCGCGGCCTTGACGGCAGCACGCTCCAAAAGACGCCGATCGAAAGCAGGATGCCGACAAGGATGGACGCCGTCTGGTTGAGAAAATGGAGGGGCGCATAGACCATCGTCTGATGCGGGCTGAGGAAGGCGAGGAAATTGATGGCAAAGGCGGTTGCCGTTCCCGTGAAAGTCGGGTTCGCCATCGCCAGCGCGCCGGGAATGAGCACCGGGATCACGAACAGCACGAACCAGCCGAAGCCGGGGAGGGCAGGCATCAAAACCTGTCCGACGACGAAGGCGAAAGGCACGGCCACAAGCGTTCCCTTGAAGAAGCCGAAGGCGGTGCGGATCGGCGCCGGGCGCGATGCAAAAAGGCTGGAGACGACGGCGACGATGATGGTCGCACCTTCCGCGTCCGCCCATTGGGTGGCGATCCAGAAGGCGGCGACGAGCGACGTGGCGAGCGCGGCGCGCACCGCGTTGCGCAACGCCGCCCGGCCGTCGCGGTGGATGACCAGCGCCGGTTGCCGGGTCTCGTCTCTTTCCGGCCGGCCCGGATGGCGGACGGCGTCCAGACCGTCGAGGACGCCGGCGAGCGCGTCGGCGAATTCCGCCGCCATGGCAAGCCTGGCGACCGTGCCGATCCGATCCGAAATGTCTTTTGAAACCGGTCCTTTGCGGGCCTCTGCCGCTATCTCTCGCAGTCGTGCGAGGGAGGGCTGGACCTGATTGAGCGCATCGGGGCGCTCAGCCAGTTCGTTGACCACCTCTCTCAGCCGGCTGCGCGTGGGAGGCAAGGCTTGATTGGCGGGCGCCGAATGCAGCCTCAGCATTCGGGCGGCAGAAAGTGCGGAGAGCAGATAGCCGATCGTGCGCCTGACGGAGCGGCCATGCGCGGCGGGGCTGGGACCTTCCAGCCGCACATAGGCGCGCATTTCGCCGAGCGCCTGCGTTTCCGCGATAATGCGCCGGTTCAGCGTTGAAAGCCTGGCGCGGTCGGCGCCGCCGAAGGCGAATTGGGCATAGGCGGCGAGATCGCGGATCAGGCCTTCCAGCTTCCCTGCGATCTGGTCGCTGGCCAGTCGCGGCAGGAAGAGGCGGCTTGCAAGGCCAGCGCAGAGGATCCCAAGCGCTATTTCCGACGAGCGGGCAACGGCGAGTTCATGGGCAAGATGCGGCTGGCCGAAGGCCGGCATGCTGATGATCGCCGCGGTATAGCCGGCGAGCGCGGCGGCGTAGGATTCGGGGTTGCGCAGCATCGAGGCGACGAAAGTGCAAAGCCCGATCCAGACCGCGAGCGCGGCGAGGAAGGCGGGAGCGCTGCCGCCGCCGACCCGCACAAGCAGAAGTGCTGCAAGCGCGCCGATGAGCGTGCCAACCAGTCGGTAGAAACCCTTGGAAAGCGCCATGCCGGCGACCGGCTGGGCGACGATATAGACCGTCATCATCGCCCATTGCGGATTTTCCAGCTTCAGCGCGTAGGCGAGCGAAAGGGCGATCAGCCCTGCGGCCATCGTGCGGACGGCAAAGATCCAGTCGGAACGCTTTGGTTGCTCCAGACTGGCAATCCATGCGACGAAATCTTGTAGCCAGCGGACAGGGTTCATGAATGGATTTTGCGCCACTGGAGCGATCTGGTTCTGGCTCCCTAAGCCGGCCGGAGAAGAGGTGTACTGCCTTCAGCCGAGGGACGCCCAGAGGAACATGAGTGTGGCCGCAAGGCCGAGTGCCGTGCGGACGGCGTGAAGTCCTCCCCACTTCGCCACAAGTTCCCGGCTGCTCGGACCAGCCTTGGCGGGGTTGGTCGCCATCAGCGCACGATTGGTCGGCATCATGACGAGAAGCGTATAAGGCCAGTTGGCGACAAGAACGAGCGCACCGGCAAGCCAGCAGCCGTTCCCAGTCTGCCACCATGCCAGGAGGCCGAGTAGAAAGCCGATGATCGCCAGCGGCGCCTGCATGGCGAAACCGCGCTTGTAGGACGGCTGCCATTCTTCGAGCAGCGCCGGATCGGCTAGATTAAGCCGGGCAGGCTGCTCGGCAGCGTTGACGTAAAAAGCCGCCCCGGCGAAGAGGGCCGCGATAACCAAGGCGAGTTGTCCGTATATCATCGTGACCTTCCGCTTGTCGGCTCGCCCCAATCACGAGTTCCAGGCTCTCGCCGACGGTCATGCATCAGATATCCAGCTCTTCCACGAATTCCGCGCGCTCCTGGATGAAGCGGAAGCGCAGTTCGGGCTTCGTGCCCATCAGCGCGTCGAACGCCGCTTCCGTCGTCTCCTGCTCGTCGATGATTTCGACCTGGAGCAGGGTGCGCTTCTTCTTGTCCATGGTCGTCTCCTTGAGCTGGGCGGCCATCATCTCGCCCAGTCCCTTGAAACGGCCGATCTCGACCTTGCCGCGGCCGGTGAATTCGGCCTTCAAGAGTTCGTCCTTGTGCGCGTCGTTGCGGGCATACATCACCTTGCCGCCCTGGCTGATGCGGTAGAGCGGCGGCACGGCGAGATGCAGATGGCCGCCGCGTATGAGTTGCGGCATTTCCTGGAAGAAGAAGGTCATCAGGAGCGAGGCGATGTGGGCGCCGTCCACGTCGGCATCGGTCATGATGATGACGCGCTCGTAGCGCAAATCCTCGTCGCGGTATTTCGAGCGCGTGCCGCAGCCGAGCGCCTGAATCAGATCGGCGATCTGCTGATTGGCGGTCAGCTTGTCGCGACCGGCGCTGGCGACGTTGAGAATCTTGCCGCGCAAGGGCAACACCGCCTGGGAGGCACGGTCGCGCGCCTGCTTGGCCGACCCGCCGGCCGAATCGCCCTCGACGATGAATATCTCGGCACCGGCCGCCGCGTTCTGCGTGCAGTCGGCGAGCTTGCCGGGAAGGCGCAGCTTGCGCACCGCCGTCTTGCGCGAGACTTCCTTTTCCTGGCGCCGCCTGAGGCGTTCGTCGGCGCGTGCGATCACCCATTCGAGCAGCTTGGAGGCTTCCTGCGGGTTGTCGGCCAGCCAGTGGTCGAACGGATCGCGCATGGCGTTGTCGACGATGCGCTGCGCCTCGATCGACGCCAGCCTGTCCTTGGTCTGGCCGACGAATTCCGGCTCGCGGATGAAGACCGACAGCATGCCGGCGGCCGAGATCATCACGTCCTCGCCGGAAATGGCGTGCGCGCGCTTGTTGCCGGTGAGTTCCGCATAGGCTTTCAGGCCGCGCAGCAGTGCGGAACGGAAGCCGGCCTCGTGCGTGCCGCCCTCCGGCGTCGGGATGGTGTTGCAGTAGGAGTTCAAGACGGGGTCGCCGCCATACCAGGTGACGGCCCATTCCACCGAGCCATGGCCGCCCTGCTTTTCGCTCTTCCCCGAAAAGATGTCGCGGGTGACCTGGAATTCGCCGTCGAGCGAGGCCGCGAGGTAATCCTTCAGCCCGCCGGGAAAATGGAAGGTCGCCTTCTCCGGTGTCTTCTCCCTGTCGGCGATCAGCGCAGGCGCGCAGGCCCAGCGGATTTCGACGCCGCCGAAGAGATATGCTTTCGCGCGCGTCATGCGGCACAGCCGGGCCGGATCGAAATGCACGCCCTTGCCGAATATCTGCTCGTCGGGGCGGAAGCGGATTTTCGTGCCGCGCCGGTTGTGGACTTCGCCGAGGTTTTCCAGCGCGCCCTTCGGGTGACCGCGCGAAAATTCCTGGCGGTAGAGTTGCCGGCCGCGCGCGACCTCCACCTCCAGCGTCTCCGAAAGCGCATTCACCACCGACACGCCGACGCCGTGCAGGCCGCCCGACGTCTCGTAGACCTTGCTATCGAACTTGCCGCCCGAATGCAGCGTCGTCATGATGACTTCGAGCGCCGACTTATTCTTGAATTTCGGATGCGCGTCGACCGGAATGCCGCGCCCATTGTCGGTGACGGACAGGAAGCCGGCTTCGTCGAGTTCGACCTCGATGAAGCTGGCATGCCCCGCGACCGCCTCGTCCATGGAATTGTCGATCACCTCGGCGAAGAGATGGTGCAGCGCCTTCTCGTCGGTGCCGCCGATATACATGCCCGGCCGCCGGCGCACCGGCTCCAGCCCCTCCAGAACCTCGATGTCGGCGGCGCTGTAGCTGTCGCTGCCGTCCCTGGCGGGCGCGGGGCGCGCCACCGGCTTCACCGGGCGCGAATCGTTCGCCGGAGCCTCGTTATGCAAGGTGAAAAGGTCTTTGTTCGCTTTTTCCATGTCGCCGCTGATCTAGCCCGCCCGAATCACGCTTCATACTGCCATGTTTTGCCGTACGGATGACAGAGGTTCTCCCTCTGTTCGCTCGACGCACAACCGCTAGAATTGGTGCTTTCGGCGCAATATGTCGATAACCACGCCGAGCGATTGCCGGCACTCTACACGCCTTGCCTTCCAATTCCTTTAGGATTCGCCGCCTAGCCTCCCGCACAACAAAAAGCCCGAAAGGGCAGGGCGGGGCAGGCGTGAAGAACAGAATAGTTCCGATGATCGGGATCGCGGCGGTATTCGGCGCGATCTCCATCTTTGCCGCGAATTTCTGGATCAAGAGCCAGGCCAATGCGCGCGTCGAGACGGCCGTCGCGATGCCGCCGAAGCCAGAAATCCGGTTCAAGACCATCGTCGTCGCCAAGACGCCGCTCCGCTTCGGCATGAAGCTCGAGCGCGATGCGCTCGCCGAAATCCCATGGGCCGAGAACGCGCTGCCGAAGGGGGCGTTCGGCACCGTCGACGAGCTTCTGAAGGAGGGCGACCGCGTCGTCCTTTCGCCGATCGACGCCAATGAGGCAGTCCTCCTTGCCGAGCTTTCCGGGCCTAACGGTCGCGCTACGCTCTCCAATCTTCTGGAACCGGGCATGCAGGCCGTCACCGTCAAGACCGACGAGATCGCCGGCGTCGGCGGCTTCATCGCACCCGGCGACCGTGTCGATGTCGTGCTGACACGCAACGCGGGCGAAATCGAGGAAGTAAGGAAGAACGCCGAGGGCGCAGCCGGCTCGAAGATCGCCACGGAAGTGGTGATCGAGGCGGCGAAAGTCCTGTCGGTCGGGCAGGCGGCCGACGAGCGCGCCACCCAGCCGAAAATCGCCAATTCGGTGACGCTGGAAGTGACGCCGGAAGGCGCACAGAAGATCACGCTGGCGCGCAATATCGGCAAGCTGTCGCTGACCTTGCGCTCGGCGCGGCCGGCCGCTTCGGACGGCTCCGGCATGACCACCATCTCAGCCTTCGGCGGTTCGGTTGCCGAAAAGATCTCGGCCGCCGCCGGCGACGTGGTCAGCGCCATTCCGCATGACGGCGACGAGCCGAAATTCGCCACCGTGGTGGTGACGCGCGGGATCAAGGAAGAAACCTACAAGGTGAACCGCAGCGGGGCCGCTCAGGGCGACGGCCGGGATGCGGGTTTAGGGACGCTGCCGCAGGAATAGCGGGGATTCCGGCTTGCGCCGGCGAATAAGGGGATGCCGGGTCGGGCCGGTACGGGGACAGGGTCAATGTCGTTTCGTTCGAAAGCAGCCACCAAGGCGGATGCCGCGCGCTCGTTTCTGATCGCGTCGGCAATGCTTTTCGCCGCGGTCGCGCTTCTTTGTGCCGTCGGCGCCACCAGGGCGCTGGCGAACGGAGGCGTGATCCACATTTCATCCGACGCGCACAAGTCGATCAAGGTCGCCAAGGGCAAACCGCAGACGATCCGCACGAGCGTGCCCTTCTCCCAGATCGTCATCGGCGATCCAGACATCGCCAACGTCAACCCGCTCACCGACCATTCCTTCTATGTGCTCGGCAACAAGCTCGGCACGACGGGCATCGCGCTGTTCGATCGTGACAAGCGCCTTGTCGGCAATATCGATGTTGAGGTGACGCTGGACACGAAGGACCTCGCCAAGGCGATCCGCGCCAACGTGCCGGGCACGGATATCCGCGTGGATTCGGCGAACGGCCGGCTGATCCTTTCGGGCACCGCCAAGGACGCCGTCGCGGCGGAGAAGGCCAAGAACATCGCCGACCGCTTCTCCGGCGAGGAAAAAGTCATCAACTCGGTCAACGTCTCCTCCTCTCAGCAGGTGCAGTTGAACGTCCGCTTCGTCGAGATCAGCCGTCAGGCCGGCCGTGATCTGGGCACCAAGTTCAGCGCATCCTACAGCGCCGGCGCCGGTAGCGGGGTCAGTTTCAATTCAGACCCGTCCGCGTCGTCCAGCGTCCCGGCCGGCGAAATTATTGGCAAGCTCCTTTCAGGCGGGTTTTCGGCGGATGTCGCCATCAAGGCGTTGGAGGACAGGGGTGTCGCCCGCAGCCTGGCCCAGCCGAACCTGATCGCCCGTTCCGGCGAGACGGCGAGCTTCCTCGCCGGTGGCGAGTTTCCGATCCCTGTCGCTTCGGACAACAACACGATCTCGATCAGCTATCACAAGTACGGCGTAAGCCTCGAGTTCACGCCGACCGTTCTCGAGGACGGTCTGATCAGCCTCGAAATCGCACCGGAGGTCTCCACTATCGATACTTCGGCCACTTCGTATCAGTTGAAAGGCATCAGCGTTCCCGGTTTCATCGTTCGCCGAGCTCAGACTTCGGTCGATCTGAAAAGCGGCCAGAGCTTCATGATCGGCGGCCTCCTGCAGACCCAAAACAGCACAACCACGCAATCGCTACCCGGCCTTAGCAAGCTGCCGATCCTCGGCCCTCTCTTCTCCTCCAAGTCCTACCAGCGCCACGAAACCGACCTGGTCATCATCGTGACGCCCTATCTGGTGAAGCCCATCGATCCGTCGAAGCGGGTCGCGAGCCCGCTCGACGGGTCGAAGCCGGCTAGCAACGTGGATTACTTCCTCGGCAATGCCGACGAGGTGAAACCCGGCGCGCCGCAATTCGTCGCTGCCGGCGCTCCGGTCGCGCGCGCCGACAGCGGCCATTTTCTCGACCTGCGCTAGGAGAGACACGATGCCGAGAACGACGATCCTCGTATCCGTGTTGGGCCTGTCGCTTGCGGCAGCCGGCTGCACCAGCGACGAGTTGGCCCGCAACGAGGGCGTGACGGGCAGGGCCGGCAACGCCATGGCCGCCAATA
>JAKDNM010000090.1 GCA_030456445.1 Hyphomicrobiales bacterium | reverse complement strand
CGAGGGCATCGAAGGCGGCGGCGACGGCGAAGTCGGCAAGACGGAAGTGCGCCGGCTCGACGGCAGGGTGGACACGCTCAAGGCCTGCGACCAGACCGTGCTGGACGCCGGCGAGGCCGTTATCGTCACGACGCCGACCTCGGGCGGGTTCGGCAGATCGTAGGCAGGGGCCGGGAACCTGTAGACGGACGGTGCGGTTCTTCTCAAGGCCGAGCATGGCTGCAAATGTTTCGGTGCGTCCTTCGAGGCTCGCTGCGCTCGCACCTCAGGATGAGGGAGTCTGTGGGCGTCATCCCAAATCCTGATGCGCTGAGACGTAACATACCCTTCGCCTGTCTCAGAACTTAACGCCGGAAAGGCAAGCACCCACCTCCCTCGTCCTGAGGTGCAACAGAAGCGAGCCTCGAACTCCCTCATCCTGAGGTGCGAGCGCAGCGAGCCTCGAAGGACGCAAGGCAGCGTTCACAGCTCTACTCCACCGCCTTCACCAGCGCCACAACCAGCTTCTGCGGCCGGTAGTCGAGCCAGGCGGGCGTGAGCCCCATGCGCACCACCACCATATGCTTCGACGGAACGATGGCGACGGTCTGCCCGTCATGGCCTTCCAGCCAATAGGTTCCTTCCGGCACACCCACAGCAACGCCGGCGCCCTTCTTATCTCCCGGCCCCTCAAGCCACACTTCGCCTTTGCCGTAGACCCCGTCCGAGGCGGCGGCAGGCGCGTGCATCATCTCCACGAAGCCTTCGGGCAGGATACGGTTGCCGTTCCAGACACCGTCCTGCAGCAGGAACTGGCCGAAGCGCGCCCAGTCATGGGCCGTCGCGTAGAGATAGGACGCACCCGTCAGCGTACCGCTTTCGTCGGCCTCCAGGATCGCGCTTTGCATGCCGAGCGGATTAAACAGCGCAAGCCGGGGATAGCCAAGCGAGGCTGCCTCGTCGCCGACGGCGTTCTGCCAGAGCCGCGCCAGCATCACGCTCGCGCCCGTCGAATAGCTGAATTTCCGGCCGATCTCCGCCACGAGCGGCTTGGAGGCGGCGAATTTCGCCATGTCCGGCTCCAGATAGAGCATGCGCGTGACATCGGAGACGGTGCCGTAATCCTCGTTGAAGGCCAGCCCGCTCTCCATCGCCATCAAATCGGCGATGGAGATATTCCTACGCTCGTCGCCGCTCCATTCCGGGAAAAGATTCTTCTGGTCGAGCGAAAGCTTGCCGGCGCCGAGAACCGTGCCGAGGATGGCGACGTTGACGGTCTTTGACATCGACCAGCCGATGAGCGGCGTGTCGGCTGCGAAACCCTCGCCGTAGCGTTCGCCGACGATGCGGCCATCCTTCACCACGACCACAGCCCGCATGCCGGGTCCGATCAGGTTTTTATCGCCGAGCAGCTTTGCTACCATCGGGTCCGGCGACGGCTCGACGCGCTCGCCTTCCGGCCAGAGATCGGCGGAAATATGAGCTTGCGGCGGCTCGACGGTCGCGAATTTCCTCGCCTCCTCGACATTGCCGTCCGGCACCAGCGCGCAGCCTAGCCCCCGTCGGACAACCGCCTCATTGGATGCAAAATGGCCAAGGAAAGCAGCCTTCACGGTCCCGGCCTTCCTGTCGACATCGACGTAGAAGAATTTGAGCAACGGGTTGCCGGGTGCCTGCACGTCGACCGCAAGCACCTCTTCGGGATCGCGGCCGGCGATGAACACGTTCGAGCAGACGATCTTCGCCGCATAGCCGGCGCCGACGCGCAGGAGGTCGGGCGGGAACGCCGCAAGCCAGACGATCGCCGCGATCACGGCGACCACGACCGGCCCTGCGAGCCACTTCACGATCCTGGCCAGCGCCCGCACGCAACCCCCTGCACCGCTTCCCCGGTGGACCTCCAATGAACCTCATGGACCATTGACTTGCCGGTCCGGTTCGTCTTTCTCGACTGTCGGGCGGCCAGGGGCATAAATCAACCGCTTTCGTCCTCTGCCGGCGGCCCGTTACCGGATCGCTTACCAGCGTCGCAATAGTGCGGCGGCGGCGATCCCTTCGAAGCGGGTGGAGAAACGATGCGCCGTCTCGCGGTCATGTCCCTGATGCTTGTGCTTGCCGCCTGTACGTCGATCTCCTACGAGTTCGGCGAAATCGCCGGCCAGGGCGCACGCTTCGGCGACCGCGACCCGCATCAGTGGAAATCGCGCACGCCGTGGAGCTATCCGGTCCACGGCACCGATGTCGCGAAATACCAGAACGCCGTCGACTGGCCGAAGCTGCGGAGCGAAGGCCTCTCCTTCGCCTTCATCAAGGCGACGGAGGGCGGCGACCGGGTGGACGAGCGTTTCGAGCAAAACTGGCACGGCGCACGGCGTGCCGGCATCCCGCGCGGCGCCTATCATTTCTACTATTTCTGCCGGCCGGCCATCGAGCAGGCGGCGTGGTACATCGACCACGTGCCGAAGGAACGATCCTCCCTGCCGCCCGTTCTCGACATGGAATGGAACCCCGCCTCGCCCAGTTGCAAGCTGCGTCCCGATCCCGAAACCGTGCGCGCGGAGATGAAGGTCTTTCTCGACGCGGTCGCAAGGCATTACGGGAAGAAGCCGATCATCTACACGACCATCGATTTCTTCGAGGACAATGATTTAGCGAAAATGAGGGGCTATCCCTTCTGGCTGCGTTCGGTTGCCGGTCATCCGGACGACAAATATCGCGGCCTGCCATGGACGTTCTGGCAATATACCGGCACCGGCATCGTCCCCGGCATCAAGGGAGACGCCGACCTCAATACGTTCAACGGCGACAAGAACCGCTGGCGCAAATGGTTGACCGCAAACACCACGTGAAGGAGTTTTTGAGTTGAGATTTTACTTGCTTTTGCTGACGCTCACGCTGGCCCCGGCAGTCGCCTGCGCCCAACAGCAATGCGGCGGCGACTTCGGCGCATGGAAAACGGCGCTGGAAAAGGAGGCCGTGGCGGACGGCGTCGGCGAGCGCGGCATAGCGGCGTTCGAGCAGGCGAAAATCAACCCGGAAGTGGTGCGCCGCGACAACGCACAAGGCGTCTTCACGCAGACCTTCATCGAATTCTCGAGCCGCATGGAATCGGCCTACCGTCTCAAGCACGGCGAAATCAATTTGAAGAAATATGCCGATGTGTTCCAGCGCGCAGAACAGCAATTCGGCGTCCCCGGCGCGGTCATCACGGCCTTCTGGGCGCTGGAGACCGATTTCGGTGCCGTGCAGGGCGATTTCTCGACCCTCGACGCGCTGGCGACGCTGGCGCATGACTGCCGCCGTCCCGACCTCTTCCGCCCGCAACTGATCGCGCTGCTCAAGCTCATTGAAAACGGCACCGTGCCCGCCGACGTTCGCGGCGCATGGGCCGGCGAGATCGGCCAGACCCAGATGCTGCCGAAGGATTATCTCGCGCAGGGAACGGACGGCGACGGCGACGGCCGCGTCGATTTGCGGGCCAGCGCACCCGACGTGATCATGACCACCGCCCATTTCCTGCAATCGCTCGGCTGGAAGGCCGGCGAACCGTGGATGGAGGAAGTGCGCGTCCCCGACCAGATGCCCTGGGAAAAGACCGGCCGCGAGACGCGCCTGCCGATCAGCCAGTGGGCCGCTTGGGGCGTGACGGATCGCAGCGGCGGCGCACTCGACCAGACCAGGAGCCCGGCAAGCCTCGTGCTTCCCATGGGTCGCTCCGGTCCGGCGTTCCTCGTCTTCGACAATTACGACATCTACCTGAAGTGGAACCACTCCTTCATCTACACGCTGACGGCGGCACATCTGGCGACCCGCTTCGCCGGCGCCCCCGCCTATGACAAGCGTGACCCTGCCCCCGGCCTGTCGCCGGCACAAATGCGCGAATTGCAAACGAAGCTGGACGCCAAAGGCCACGACGTCGGCGGGATCGACGGTGTGCTGGGCTCAGGCACGCGCGCGGCGGTACGGGCGGCGCAGGAACGGCTCGGCTTTCCCGTCGACGGCTGGCCGACCGCCAAACTGCTCGCGGCTCTCTGATCTTTCGAGGCCGCATCGCTCGCACTTCGGGATGATGGGCGGTTTGCGCCAGCCTTCATCAGGGCGAGGTGCGAGCGAAGCGAACCTCGAACCACGCACAATCGCCTTAATGCTGCAGGTGCATCACTTCTAACTGCCTGACGGCGACCACGCCCCAGATGCCGATCACGAAGAACAGGATGCCGACGATCCAGGCGTCCATGGCGACGTGCTGCATGCCGCTGAAGTGCAAGGCCCAGGGCGAGATGAACAGCCAGATACCTAGGACCAGATTGACCCAGTCCTCCCACTGCGCCACCTGCGCCAGCGCGACGATCGAAACCACCGCCACGATAACGCCGACGACCCAGGCGTTCCACGCGGGGTTTGGCGTTCCGCTGAATCCGAGAATCCAGGGTGAGACGAACAGCCAGACGGCAAGGATCAGCGTCAACCAGTTGGGCCAGAGATAGGATGATGCGGGTGCTGAATTGTTTGACATAGTCAACTCCTTTCAACGACCGAACACCCTCCATCGATCGTTAAGAGGTGTAACGTTTCGTGACTGCCGGAAGTTCCGGAGACTGCCGTCTGGAGCAGTAAATTTACCGTGCTGGCTGAACGGAACTCCCGCTTCCTCAGTCGGCCATTGTTTCCAGGCTGGCGAAGCTGTCGGGCGCGCCGCCTTCCTCGAAGGGTGTCGCGACCTCGACGAACGTATCGGGATAGAAGCCGTTGAAATGGGTGCGCAGCGCCATCGAATAGGCGCCGATATGGCCGATCTCGATCCAGTCGCCGGTATCGACCGTCTCCGGCAGCCAGAACGGCCGCGACAGGATATCGACCGAATCGCAGGTGCCGCCGCAAACGCGGAACGCCGCGATCTTACCGGCATCGCCGTTGCGCGTGCGGATCGCCGGATCCGGAATGAAGCGCGCCGGCAGCGTGATCCGGCCGGTCCAGCTATCCGAGAGCGAGGACCAGATGCCGTCATTGATGTAGAGCCGCCTTCCCTTGCGCAGCAGCACCCTGACGATCAGCGAAAACGCGCGCGCGACAATGACGCGTCCCGGCTCGGCCACCAGCGGCAAATCGTTGAATTGATATTCGGCAAGGTCGCCGCTCAGCCGCGCCATGATCTCTTCGAGCGACGGCATTTTGGGCGCCTTGCGGTTCGGATCGTGCCCGTATTCTGCGGGGAAGCCGCCGCCGACATCGAGCCCGGCAAGTGGAACGCCGGCGCGGTTGCGTACCCAGTCGGCCGATGCGAGCGCCCGCTCATACGTATCGGGATCCTCGATCTGGCTGCCGACATGGAAGCAGATGCCGACGCGGTAACCGCTGCGGTGGAGGCGCTGAAGCAACTCGACGGCATGCGCCGGCCCCGCGCCGAATTTCTTGGATAGCTCATAAGCCGCATGGCCCTTGGTGTGCAGCCTCACGAAGACGGTGACCGCGCCGGGATCGATGTCGAGCGCCTTCACCACGCGCGTCAGCTTGACGAGTTCGTCTTCATGGTCGAGCGCGATCACGCGGATGCCGAAGGTCTCCAGCGCAAGCCTTATGTCCGACTGCGCCTTGACCGGATGCATGTAGAGCATCTCGGCATCCGGAGCGACGGCGCGCACGGCCGCGAACTCCGCCGGCGAGGCCACGTCGAAGGCGGATATCCCGGCCTCGGCCACGGCCTTGAGCACCATCTTCTCGCCGTTGGTCTTGACGGCATAGGCCGTCTTGCCGGGGAACAGTCCGGTGAAACGCCGCGCGTCGGCCTTCAGCACTTCCGGACGGAAACAGTAGACCGGCCGGTCCGGGCGAAGGGTCAGCGCGGCGTCACGGGCGGTATCGAATCGCTGCATCGAGGCTCCTGATACGGCAGAGCCTAGCAGCGATGGAATGCCGGAAAAACCCGGCCAGGAAAAACACCGGAAAACGGGTGGCGCGACGCCATTCATTCGGCTAGCGGTGGCTCTTTCGAGGAGCCGCCATGAAAGCCCCGCCCGCGCCAGCATCGAAACCGATGGGCACAACCGACTGGGCGCAGCTAATCCTGCTGGGCGGCCTGTGGGGCGGCTCCTTCTTCTTCGCGCGCGTCGCCGTGGCCGAGATCGAGCCGCTGACGCTGGTGTTCTACCGCGTCGTCATAGCGGCGGCGGCGCTGCATATCTGGCTTATCGCGCGCCGCACCTCCTTTCGCCCGGCGCTTCCCCGCGCCGGCAGCTTCCTCATGCTGGCGCTGCTGAACAACGTCATCCCCTTCTCTCTTCTCTTTTCGGGCCAGACGGCGATCGGCGCGGGCCTTGCGGCGGTCCTCAACGCGACGACCCCGTTCTGGACCATCGTCGCCGCCAATTTCCTGACCAGCGACGAGAAGATCACGCCGAACCGGGTGGGCGGCATCCTGCTCGGGGTGGTGGGAACGGCCGTGATGGTGGGGCCGGGAGCGCTGACCGGGCTGGGAGCACCTGTCTGGGCGCAGCTGTGCGTGCTCGGCGCTTCGGTCTCCTACGGCCTGGCAAGCATCTTCGCGCGGCGCTTTCGCAGCTTGCCGTCCGATGTCGTCGCGACAGGCCAATTGACCGCCTCGGCCGCGGTCATGGCCGCCATGATGGGCCTCGGTGCATCCGGCATCGGCGCTGCCAGCCCGGCGGCGTGGAGCTGCGTGGCGGGACTGGGGCTATTGTCGACGGCGCTGGCCTACATCCTGTATTTCAACCTGATCGCCTCGGCGGGAGCGACGAACACATCGCTCGTCACGCTGGTCGTTCCGGTCAGCGCCATTCTGCTCGGCGTCCTTTTCCTGGGCGAGGGACTAAATGCCTACGAACTGGCCGGAATGGTATTGATCGGTCTCGGTCTCGTTACCATCGACGGCCGGCTTTTCCGCTTCCGCGGGCCAGGCCGCGAAAGCGGGCGCTGAGAGGCCGCGTGGAAAAATTTTTCACAGCGTGGCCAAACGGTCACTTTTGCAGCGAAATCAAGGCGCAAGACCGTCAATTGAGGCAGGATTTTCACAAGCTGGCCGCAATGCAGCAAAAAATTCTCTTGTCCGTGGCTGAAATGCATCTAGACTCTACCATAGTCGAAGAGGAGGCTATGCCATGGGACTGACACGGCCGATCAACGCTTTGATGATCTGCGCCGCCTTCGTATTCATTGCGGCGCTCATAATGGGAGTGCTTCCTTGAAGCGTTGACTCCCGGCGGACAGCAGCGCCGTCCACCAGTAATTCGGAAAAGGCCGGGCCGCGAACCCGGCCTTTTCTGTTTCCGCAGAACGCTCGGCCGAAATGCCGTCAGGCCGCGGCTACCCGATCGGCCTGTTCCTGCCCCGGCGTGCGGATGCCGATCATGTGGCAGATGGCGAAAGCGAGATCGGCGCGGTTCAGCGTATAGAAGTGGAAATCGCCAACGCCTCGCTCCACGAGGTCAAGCACCTGCTCGGCCGCGACCGCCGCGGCGACAAGCGCATGGGTCTGCGGATCGTCTTCGAGCCCGGCGAAGCGCTCGGACAGCCAGGCCGGCATGTACGCGCCGCAACGCGATGCGAAATTCATCACCTGCCTGAAATTGTGGATCGGCAACAGGCCCGGCACGATCGGGATGTAGATGCCGGCGCGCCGTACGCGCTCGACATAACGCTCGTAAAGATCGTTATCGAAGAAGAACTGCGTGATCGCGCGGGTCGCGCCATTGTCGACCTTGCGCTTGAGCATGTCGATGTCGGTGGCGAAATCCGGGCTTTCGGGGTGCTTCTCGGGATAGGCCGACACCGAGATGTCGAAATCGCCGGCCCGGCCAAGCGCCGTCACAAGTTCCGCCGCGTTGGAATAGCCGCCGGGATGCGGCCGATAGATCGCGCCGACGCCGCTCGCCGGATCGCCGCGCAGCGCCACGAAACGCTTCACGCCCATGGCCGCGAATTCACGCACCACCTCGTCCACCTCGCCGCGCGTGGCGTCGATGCAGGTGAGATGGGCAGCGGGCGCGAGGCTCGTCTCGTCGAGGATGCGCGACACCGTCCGCGCCGTTCGTTCACGCGTCGAGCCGCCGGCGCCATAGGTCACCGAAATAAAACTCGGCGAAAGAGGTTGCAGCCGGGTGACGGTTTCCCAAAGCCGGGCCTCCATCTCGTCGGTCCTGGGCGGGAAGAACTCGAAGGAAACACGAATCCTGTCGCCTATATCGGGCAGGCGGGAAAAGCGGAACTGTGGCATCAGGCTATACTCTCCTGCGTTTGGATGTTGTTCCCCCCGCCGGCAACCAGCAGCCGCCGGTCCTGCGCCAGCCACAATTTGACGGTCAGCCGCGACCCCTCCCCGCGCGGCGCGAAGTCGATCGTGTCCTTCAATTCCAGCCCCGCTTCGTCGAGCCAGTCGGCGACCTGCCGGTCGGTGAAACCGAGCCTCAGATGCGCATGCTCCTCGCGCAGGAATTCCAGCGTGTGCGGCGCGAAATCGACGATCGCCAGCCGCCCGCCGGGACGAAGCAGCCGCGCCGCCTCGCGGATGGCGGCAGCCGGGTCCTCCAGATAATGAAGCACCTGGTGGATCGTCACGAGGTCGAAGGATTCGCGCTCCACCGGCGGCGCGTAGATGTCGCCCTGCCTGACCTGCGCGTTGTGCACCCCGGCGCGGTCGAGATTGGCCCGCGCCACCGCCAGCATCTCGCGCGACAGGTCGATGCCGACGCCACGCACATAAAGCGGCGAGAAAATCTCCAACAGCCGTCCGGTGCCCGTCCCGAGGTCGAGCATGGACTGGAAGGGCCGCTTGCCGACGATTTTCCTGAGCCCGGCTTCCACCGCGTCGTCGGGCACATGCAGCGAGCGGATGCGGTCCCAGCTTGCCGCATTGGCGCTGAAATAGCCGAGCGCGCGCTCCTGGCGCCTGCGCTTCACCCCGGCGAGCCGCTCCAGATCGCGCTCGACAGTCGCATCGCCAAGGTCGACGCGGGCCACGATCCCCTGCACCGTCTCGCGGGCGGTTTCGCTGTCCGACAACCGGAAATAGGCCCACGACCCCTCCTGATAACGTGATATGAGGCCGGCATCGAGGAGCAGCTTCAGATGGCGCGAGACGCGCGGCTGCGACTGGCCCAGCACGTCGGTCAGGTCGCTGACGGTCAGATCACCACGCGAGAGCATCAAAAGGATGCGCAGGCGGCTGGTCTCGGCGGCCGCCTTCAAGGTATCCACCATGGCGTCGAGGCCAACGGGCGTACGTGTCAGCATTTGCCGCTCCAGAAAGACATAAAGATATCTTTATGTGAATATCGTTCTCTTGGCAAGAGCCGTGTCGCGTTTCGGCCGGAAAATGACGCGATGATGGAGAAAACGAGATGACGGAAAAGCGCGAAGGCGAAGTGGAGTTGGCGATCGACCCGGCAAACCTGCCGGCGGACGGTCATGTCGTCTTCATCGGCCATATCCGCTCGCCCTGGATCTCCCGCGAGGAGTGCCCAAAAAACATGGCCCGCGCCCGCGAACGCGGCATACCGGCTACCGTCGAAGTCACATCGGACTACCGGCCGGGTCTTGCCGGCCTCGAAGGCGCAAGCCACGTCGCCATCCTCACCTGGCTCGACCGCTCGGCGCGGAATCTGATTGTACAGAAACCGCGCCATGCGCCTCATCCGAAAGGCGTTTTCGCCCTGCGCTCCCCTGCCCGGCCGAATCCGGTCGGCCTGCACGTAGCCCGCCTCACCGGTGTGGATATCGGTGCCGGCATCCTGACGCTGGATGCGATCGACGTTCTGGACGGAACGCCGGTCATCGACATCAAGCCGTATTACGCCTCCACCGACTCGGTGCCCGAAGCGACGGTCGCCCGAAGCGAACAAAACCAGCAAGGCGAATGAGGAGCACGTCGCACCAGCGCGCCATCGGCAAGGCGCTTACGGCACTTTTGCCGATGGCGCCCTATGCCGACACGGAGCCGATCCGGGAGGCCGCACTTTCCGCCAGGTTCAAGATGCTGCCGCCGTCGATCGCGGTCTGGCTGGCGACGGTCGCGCATGTCCGTCACGAGCACACCGCCTATGACCGCCTGCTCGCCGAGGGCTACGACCGCGAGGCGGCCCGCTTCTTCGTCGTCGACGAGATCAACGCCGTCCTGACCCGCTGGCGCGCGACAAGGCTGCTCGAGCCGGGCGGCGAAGAGGAGTGACGCGCCTGCAAGACCACGCTGCCGGCAGGCGCCCTCACATCATGCGCATCAGCGCGCCGCCGATCGAATAGCCGGCGCCGAAGGCGCAGAGCAGCCCGTAATCGCCGGGCTTCAAATCGGCGTGGTTTTCCTTCATCGCCACGATGGCGCCGGCGGCGGCCGTGTTGCCGAGCCGGTCGAGCACCAGCGGCGCGCGGTCCTGGTCGGCCTCGTGGCCGAGCGCCATCCTGAGGATCATGGCGTTCATGCGCGAATTCGCCTGATGCAGCCAGAAGCGGCGGATGCCGTGCGGATCGAGTCCATGTTCCGCCAGGAACTGCACGATGAAGTGGTGGCCGGCGACCGTGACTTCCTTGAACACCTTGTTGCCGATCTGGACGATCATGTTGTCGGCCATCTCCACGATCGAGGTATCCTCCTGCGACGCGCGATTGAGGAAGCCGAAATTGGAGCGGATCGCGTTGGAGAACTGTGTCCAGGTTCGCGTGTCCAGCACCTCCATCCGTCCCGGCCGCGTCTCGCCCTGTTCCAATGGTTCGACGATCATCGAGGCCGAGGCATCGCCGAAGATGAAATGCGTCTGCCGGTCGCGGAAATTGAGGTGGCCGGAGATGATCTCGGGCGTCACCACCAGCACCCGCTTCTGTGCTCCGCTCCTGACGAGGTTGGTGGCGACATGCAGGCCGGCGGCGGCGGAGGAACAGCCGAGGCTCATATCGAAGGCCGCGCCCGACGTGCCGAGTTCCTTCTGTATCTCGATCGACATCGCCGGATAGTTGCGCTGCTGGTGAGAAGCCGCGCAGATGACCATGTCGATCCCCGCCGGATCGACGCCGGCATCCTCGATCGCCTGCCTCGCCGAAGCGACGCCGAACTCGGCCATCACCGAAATCTCTTCATTGCTTCGGCCGGGAATGCGGGGCGTCATGCGCTCTGGATCGAGGATACCCTCGGCGGCGATAACATGCCGCGACTTCACCCCCGACGCGTGTTCGATGAAGCCGACGCTCGATTCCTTCAGCGGTTCCTCGCCGCGCTTTTCCCGCTTCCTGTTTTCCCGCCCGACCCACTCGTTGAAGCTCGCCACCAGCGCTTCATTGGGTATCTCGGCCTCGGGGATCTTCACTCCGATGCCGGTGATCGCAACGCGGTTCATGCTTGTTCCTTTGAGCGGCGCACGCCGGAAGGCGCGCCGGAGGCCGGATACGATAGGGCCGAAGGGGTTTAGTGCCGATTAAGCGTCCGTGTAAAGAAAGCGGAGGCATTTCCCCCGTATTGTGGTTTCCGTATGGCGCAGCCGCCCGCAAACGCCTGGCTACCGGACAGCCACAATGAAGAGGCGCGGGAAGCGAAGAAGCACCTTGCCGTCCTCTCGCGGCGGATAGGCCTCGCGGATGCGCGCGAGATAGTCGGCCAGGAACGCCTCCCGCGCGGCCGGCTCCAGCGGATCGAGGAAAGGCTTCAGTCCGGTCGATTTCAGCCATTCGACGATCGCTTCCGCGCCCGCCAGCGGATGGTTGTAGGCCGTATGCCAGATGTCGAGCCGGCTCGCTCGGCTAATCAGGAGATCGTAGTAGAAGCCGACCGGCGGCAGCGGCGCCCGCGCCGCCCCTTCGAGCTTCGCGGCGAACGGCATGGCCGTCGCCGTCTCGCGCATCGCGCGATGCGACGCCTCGGTCAGATTATCCGGCATCTGCACCGCAAGCACGCCGCCCGGCACAAGATGCTCCATCAGCCGTTGAAGAATGGCGGGATGATCCGGGAGCCATTGGAAGACGGCGTTGGCGAAGATCACGTCGACGGGTTCCGCCGGCGCCCAGTTCGCGGCATCGGCCAGTTCGAAGCGGGTGCCGGGCAGCCGCGCCCGCGCCTTTTCCAGCATGTCGGGCGAGGTGTCGACGCCAAGCACCTCCGCATCCGGCCAGCGCGCCGCCAGAAGCTCGGTCGAGTTCCCCGGCCCGCAGCCGATGTCCACCACCCGCTTCGGACTCTCGAGCGGAATCTGTGCAAGCAGATCGCGCGAGGGCCGCGTCCGCTCGTCCTCGAACTTAAGATATTGCGCGGCGGACCAGTCGGGGCGGGATTGTTCGTTCATTGCCATCTCTCCTGATCGGCCATGCACAGGCCGGCTGCTTGATATTCCAACCTTTCCCATTGCGCCAGCACCCGCTCCTGCACCGCACCCGCCGGCGCGCGCTTGCACGCCTGTTCAAAAGGCGCGATATCTTAACCGGCTAATCGAACCGCCGGCTGGAAAACCCTACGGAATTCGCTATTTGTCTGGCATGGTCAACTTCATGACATTCCGCCGGCCGCGGCGTCCGGAACCGTTCGCATGAGCGGCTCGATCGTGCTTGTTCATCTGGCGGGCGCGGTAGCGCTGCTCTTGTGGGCGACACGCATGGTGCGCACAGGCGTGGAGCGCGCCTATGGCGACGTGCTGCGCCAGAAACTGCGCGCCACCATGCGGAACCCCCTCCTGTCGGCGGGAACGGGCGCGGCGCTCGCCATCGCGCTGCAAAGCTCGACGGCGGTGACGCTTCTGATCGGCTCCTTTGCCGGTTCGGGCATCGTCACCGGCCTCTCCGGCATTCTGGCCGTACGCGGCGCCGAGGTCGGTTCGGCGCTCGTCGTCAAGATCCTGAGCTTTAACCTCACCCTCCTGGTGCCCGTCTGCCTGATCGCCGGCACCGTCATGTTCCGCGCGACGGAAGAGCGCTCCTGGCGGCAGATGGGCCGCATCGTCTTCGGCGTCGGACTGATGATCCTGTCGCTCGAGATGATGAACAGCGCCACCGAGCCGCTGCGCGATTCGAACCTGCTTCCCGTCATCGTCGATTATCTGTCGGGCGACCCGATAACGGCCTTCCTGCTCGCCGCCCTCGTTACCTGGCTTTTCCATTCCTCGATCGCCGGGGTGCTCCTCCTGATGGCGCTTGCCGGCAAGGGCATCATCCATCCCGAGCTTGCGATCGTCATGGTGCTTGGCGTCAATCTCGGCAGTTCCGTCATCGCGCCGCTTCTGACCCGCGGCGCGCCGCCGGCCGAGCGCGTGGTGCCGCTCGGCAACCTCCTCATGCGCGGCGCCGGCTCCATCGTCATGCTGGCGCTCTATATGGTCTTCAGGCCGAAGATGGATTTCCTCGGCGCCGACGCCGCCAGCGAGATCGTCAACGCGCACATTCTCTTCAACGTCGTCATCCTGATCGTCGGCATTCCGCTTTCCGGCCTCGTGCTGAAGGCGACGGAAGCGGTCGTCGCCCTTTCCACGCCCGCCGAACTCGAAATTCCAGCCGAAATGGAGGAACTCTCCGCGCTCAACAAATCAGCGCTCGCCCACCCCAGTCAGGCGCTGGCCAACGCCACGCGCGAGGTCGTGCGGATGTGCGAGATCATCGAGATCATGTTGCGACGCATCATCGAGCTCTACGAGACGCCGGACAGCAAGAAGACGGAGGAGCTTGCCGCGCTCGACGACAGGGTCGACCGCCTCCATGAAGGCATCAAGCTCTATCTGGCGCAGATCGCGCCGGGTGAAATGTCGGAAAGGGAGGCGGCGCGCTGCCAGGAATTGCTCGGCGCCTGCGTCAAGCTCGAGCAGGTCGGCGACATCATCGTCAGGAACATGGTGCCGCAAGTGCGAAAGATGCTCAAGCGCGACATCGGCTTTACGCCCGAAGGTTGGCGCGAACTGTCGGGCTTCCACGCCGCCGTACTGGCCAATGCGAGGCTTGCCTTCAACCTTCTGGTCAACCGCGATCCGGTGACGGCGCGCCAACTCGTCGCCGAGAAGGACCGGCTGCGCGATGTCGAGAAGGAAACCAGCCGCCGCCATTTCGAGCGCCTGCGCGAGGGATCCGAGCAGAGCGTGGAGACGAGTTCCATCCACCTCGACACCATCCGCGACCTGAAGCAGATCAATTCGCTGCTGGCCTCCATCGCCTACCCGGTTCTGGAGGAAAGCGGCGAGCTTTCCGGCTCGCGCCTGCGCGCCATCTGAGCAATTCCAGGAAAAGCGGGAACCGGTTTTCCGTCCGCAATTGCGGGCTCAGCCGCCCAGCAGCCCCTTCACGATGCCGCTCGCCCTGGAAAAATCCATACTGCCGGCATATCGCTCCTTGAGCTTGCCGACCACCTTGCCCATGTCGCGCATCCCCGAAGCGCCCGTCTCCTTGATTGCCGCCTCGGCGGCGGCGCGCATCTCCGCCTCGTCCATCTGCCGGGGCATGAATTCGCGGATCAACGCAATCTCGGCGCGCTCCTTGGCCGCCAGTTCCGGCCGCTTGCCGGCCTCGAAGGCCGTCGCCGATTCCTCGCGCTGCTTCACCATCTTGGCGAGGATTTGCAGGATGTCGGCGTCGCCGGCCTCGTCGCGCCCCTCGCCGCGCCGGGCGATATCGTCCGACTGGATCGCCGCGCGCATGAGCCTCAGCGTCGAGACCCGCTCCGCCTCGCGCGCCTTCTGTGCGGTCTTGAGCGCCTCGTCGATATTCCCGCGCAGCGACATGCCTGCTTCCTTTCCCGTGCGGCGGGGGCGCCGAACCTTGACCGCGCCGCCGCCCTCGCCTATTGACCGCTCTCTTAGCGACTATCATCTAAGGAAGCACGCGAATTGCGCGAAAAGGCGCGTTCGCTGCCTTGCGGCACGCCCGGTGTTTGGCGCGCCGAAATCGAAGGACACCCGACAATGGCCAGCACCGCTCCCTGGACCCAGCACAAGCCCACCGCCCTCCTCGTCCTCGCTGACGGCACGGTGATCGAAGGGCGCGGGCTCGGCGCGGAAGGCGAGGCCGTCGGCGAAGTCTGCTTCAACACGGCGCTGACCGGCTACGAGGAAATCCTGACCGACCCGTCCTATACCGGCCAGATCGTGACCTTCACTTTCCCGCATATCGGCAATGTCGGCACCAATGAAGAGGACATCGAGGACCTGACCCCTGCCGCCCACGCGGGCGCGGTCGGCGCCGTCTTCAAGGCCGGCATCACCGAGCCGTCCAACTACCGCGCCGAGAGCGGCCTCGACCAATGGCTGAAGCGGCGCGGCATCGTCGCCATCAGCGGCGTCGACACCCGCGCGCTGACGGCCCATATCCGCGTCGGCGGCGCGCCGAACGCCGTCGTCGTCCATTCGCCCGACGGCGTTTTCGACCTCGATGAACTGAAGGCCAAGGCCGCCGCATGGTCCGGCCTGGTCGGGCTCGATCTGGCCAAGGACGTCACGTCGGGCCAAAGCTCGACCTGGACCGAAACGCCATGGGTCTGGAACGAGGGCTATGGCGAACTGGCCGAACCCGACATGCACATCGTCGCCGTCGATTACGGCATCAAGCGCAACATATTGCGGCAACTTGCCGGGCTCGGCGCCAAGGTGACGGTGGTGCCGGCCGACATGGCGGC
Organism: Hyphomicrobiales bacterium; assembly: GCA_030456445.1. Classification (GTDB taxonomy): domain Bacteria; phylum Pseudomonadota; class Alphaproteobacteria; order Rhizobiales; family Rhizobiaceae; genus Mesorhizobium_L. Next base: position 582 of record JAKDNM010000090.1, on the reverse strand, counting down.
GGACGACATATTGGCCATGGAGCCGGACGGCGTGTTCCTCTCGAACGGCCCCGGCGACCCGGCCGCCACCGGCGAATATGCCGTGCCGGTCATCCAGGACCTGCTCGACGCCGACATTCCCGTCTTCGGCATCTGCCTCGGCCACCAGATGCTGGCGCTGGCCGTCGGCGGCAACACGGTCAAGATGCATCAGGGCCATCACGGCGCCAACCATCCGGTCAAGGACCACACCACCGGCAAGGTCGAGATCGTGTCGATGAACCACGGCTTCGCGGTGGACGGCGACACGCTTCCGGACGGCGTCGAGGAGACGCACGTATCGCTGTTCGACGGCTCGAATTGCGGGCTCTCGATCACCGGCAAGCCGGTCTTCTCGGTCCAGCACCACCCCGAGGCCTCGCCCGGCCCGCAGGATTCGCACTACCTCTTCCGCCGCTTCGCCAATCTGATCCGCGAACGCAGGGGCGAGCCGGCGCTGGCGGAACGCTGAGTCGGCCCGACACCTGTCTCCCGCGCGGCGTCTTTCGTCCTCAGATCGGGTTGTTGAACGTGTCGCAGGCGGAAAGCTTGCCCGACTGATAG
>JAKDNM010000089.1 GCA_030456445.1 Hyphomicrobiales bacterium | reverse complement strand
GGGGGTTTATTGGGCCCTAGTTCGGGGGGCTTGGGGGGGGGGTTGGGCCCCCCCTCCTGGTTGGGCCCCGCGAGCGCCCGCCTCCCTCATCCTGAGGTGCGAGCCCGTAGGGTGAGCTCGAAGGACGCACCCACTCCATTGCCCTCAATACATCCAGCGTATCAAAAACAGCGAGATCGCCGGAAACATCGTCAGGATCGCCGTGCGGACGATGTCGCTGATGACGAAGGGGATGACGCCGCGATAGGTCGCTGAGATCGGCGATTTCGCCATCGAATTGATGACGAAGAGGTTCATGCCGACCGGCGGCGTGATGAGGCCGACCTCGACCACGATCAGCGCCAGAATGCCGAACCAGATCGCCAGTTCCTCCTTGGGCAGGCCGAAATCCAGCTCGATGATGATCGGATAGAAGATCGGGATGGTCAGCAGGATCATGGAGAGCGAGTCCATCACGCAGCCGAGCGCCAGGTAGAGAAGCAGGATCGCGGTCAGCACCAGCCACGGGCTGTAGCCGGAACCGGCGATATAGGCGGCGGTCACCTGCGGCAGTTGCGAGAGCGCCAGGAAGGAATTGTAGAAGCCGGCACCGAGCACGATGAAGAAGATCATGGCGCTGGCGCTGGCCGTACCGAGGATCGCCTCGGCCATCGACTGCCGCGTCAGGCCGCCATTCGCCCAGGCAATGAGGCCGGTGCCAGCGGCGCCCACGGCCGCGCCCTCGGTCGGCGTGAACCAGCCGAGATAGATGCCGCCGACGACGGCGAAGAAAACCAGCAGCACCGGCCACACGTCGATCAGCGCGCGGAAGCGTTCCGAATAAGGCGCGGGCTCGCGCGTACCGGCCTCATCGGGATGAATCCGGACATAGATGGAGATCGCTATCATATAGCCGATGGCGGCGAGCACGCCGGGAACGACGGCGGCGAGGAAGAGCTTGGCGATGTTCTGCTCGGCGAGGATCGCGTAGATGACCAGCACCACCGAAGGCGGGATCAGGATGCCGAGCGTTCCGCCGGCGGCGAGCGTGCCGGTTGCCAGTGCCTCGGAATAGCCGTAGCGGCGCAGTTCAGGCAGCGCCACCTGGGCCATGGTGGCGGCGGTCGCCAGCGACGATCCGCAGATCGCCCCGAAGCCGGCGCAGGCGCCAACCGCCGACATCGCCACGCCGCCGCGCCGGTGGCCGAGCCATTTCTCGGCCGACTTGAACAGCGAGCGCGACATGCCGCCGAGCGAGGCGAACTGGCCCATCAAGAGGAACAGCGGCACGATGGAGAGCGAATAGTCGGAGAATGTCGTGTAGGTCTCGGATTTGAGCTTGGAGAGGATCGGCAGCGTCGTGCCCGTCACGATCCAGGTGCCGATCAACCCGCATAGCAGCATCGAGAGCCCGATCGGAATACGGGTGAAGATCAAGATAAGCAGGACCGGAAACGAGGCCAGCCCGATTTCGAGGCTGGTCAATGCATGCCTCCCTGCGTGGGTGCGAAAGCGGGCCTGCCGGTGACGACCTCGCCGATCCGCACCGCCAGCATGTAGAAGGAGACGATGACGGCGACGACGGCACCGACCATGGCGAAGGCATACCCCCACCAGACCGGATATTGCAGGATGAAGGTCGTCTCGCCGTAGCGCATCTTGTCCATCGCGCCGACGCCGAGACGCCAGGCGATGAGCACGATGACGGCCGTCATCAGAAGCTCGCTGACGAGGTCGATCCAGCGGTTCACCCGATCCGGCAGGAAGGACGTGAAGACATCGACCGTGGCATGGCCCCGGTTCAACTGGCACCAGGGCAGGAAGGCGAAGATGGCGAAGCCGGCGCCGTCCTGCACCATCTCGTAATCGCCCGGCACCGGCCCGATACCATGATCCGCCAGCATCATTGCGCCGGCCCGCAGCCAGCCAAGCGCCAAATCGAGGAAGGTGAGGTAGCCCGGCGTATGCGAATAGGCGACCGTGACGACGGCACGGCCGATGATGCTCGCCATGGTCAGCGCCGTTATGGCGACGAGCACGGCGCCGCCCAGTATCGCAAGCGCCCTGGCGAGCCAGGCGACAATGCGCGTCAGGTTCATCCGTCCCTCTCCTGCGGCAATTCCAGAGGCATGCGGGCGGCGGATCATCCTTCCAACGTCGAAAGGAAGCCCGCCGCCGGCGCGCTGCGCTTTATGCGGTGGTGTGTTTCTCGATGAGCGCCCGAGCCTTGTCGATCAGCGCCTGGCCGTCGACCCCCTTGCCCTTCATCTCCTCGATCCACTTGGCGTAGACCGGCTCCGCCGCCTTCTTCCAGCGGTCGATCTCCACCTGGTCGAGCTCGATGATGTTGTTGCCGAGCTTGACCGCCTTCTCGCGCGACGGCCCGTCCCAATAAGCCTGCGTCTTGCCGGCGAAGGCGGAGAAATCGGCGCCGGAATTGTCGTCGACGGCTTTCTTCAGCTCCGGCGACAGGCTCTCATATTTCGGCTTGTTCATGGCGAGCACGAAGGCGGTCGTATAGAGCGCGCGGTCGCCGTGGAACTCGGTATGGTTGTGGACGAGTTCGGGCACCTTCAGCGCGTCGGTGACCTCCCAGGGAATGACGCAGCCGTCGATGACGCCCTTGGACAGCGCCTCGGTGATCGCCGGGACAGGCATGCCCACCGCGGTCGCGCCGAGTTGCTCGAGCATGCCGGTGATGACGCGGGTGGGGGCGCGCAGCTTCTTGCCCTTCATGTCTTCCAGCTTGTTGACGGGGTCGTGCGTGTGGATGACACCCGGCCCATGCACCCAGGTCCCGAGGATGTGGACGTTCTTGAAATCCTGCTCTTCCATGTCGCTCTGGAACAGGTCCCAATAGGCGCGCGAGGTGGCCTCGGCATTGGTCATCATGAAGGGCAGTTCGAAGACCTCGGGGCGCGGGAAGCGGCCCGGCGTGTAGCCGACCACCGTCCAGATGACATCGACGGCGCCGTCGATCGCCTGGTCTATCAGTTCCGGCGGCTTGCCGCCGAGCTGCATGGAAGGGTAGCGCTGGACCGCGATGCGGCCACCGGAGGATTTCTCGACATTGTCGGCCCAGACATCGAGCACGTATTTCGGCACGTTGGCCTGCGCCGGCAGGAACTGATGCAGCTTCAACGTCACCTCGGGCGCGGCGAATGCCTTGCGCACACCGCGCAACCCGCCGGTGGCGGCCACGGCTCCGACAGCCGCCATTCCTTTCAGGAAATCACGTCTCATTGTCGTCCTCCCGTTTATTTTGTTTTATCCCGAATGCCACATTCCAGCATTTTCGGGAAAGCGCAATGTCGCATACCAATCTGTAACAAAAAAGACCAACTTTGGATTGAAATCGTAACGTTTCAGGTTCGAGCCCCGTCGTTACCGAACCGTCCCAAGGGGCAGCGCGGTCGTTTCCTTGAGCGTTTGCAGCACGATCGACGTCTTCACGTGCTGCACCGATTCGTGCGGCAGGAGCACGTCGTTGACGAATTCCGCGAGCGATTTGAGATCGGGCGTCACCACCTTGACGAAATAGTCCATCTCGCCGGTCAGCGCATGCGCCTCCAGCACTTCCGGCAGCCGCGCCAGAAGCTCGGCGAAGCGACGGGCATTGTCGCGATTATGGGTGGCGAGCGTGACCGAGATGATGTTGACCAGCGGAAAACCGAGGCGGTCGCGATCGAGCACGGCGCGATAGCCGCATATGAACCCCGTCTCCTCCAGCCGCTGGCGGCGGCGCGAGCATTGCGAGGCTGAGAGGTTGACGCGCTCGGAAAGGTCGCTGTTGGTGAGCCGCGCGTCTGCCTGGAGCAGCGCGAGTATCTTGCGATCGAAAGCATCAACTGCTTGTGATTCACTCATGAACTCACCTTATCATGCATGAATTGCGCATGCGAGGCCCATTTGAAGCGTTTGAATGCAAGCACCGTGCGGAGGATCGGAACTATCATTGCGTTCAGTATAAGTGGCCAATCTCAAGGAGCACTCCCATGGGACCTTTTCCGCACGACGCGCCGCCCGCTACGATCAGCGAGGCCAACCCGGCTGGTACGGACGGGTTCGAATTCGTCGAATTCGCGCATCCCGAGCCGCATAAGCTCGCCGAACTGTTCGAGCGCATGGGGTACGTTCCGGTCGCCAAGCATCGGACGAAAAACATCACGGTCTGGCGGCAGGGCGACATCAACTATGTCGTCAACGCCGAGCCCGGCTCGCATGCGATGCGTTTCGTCGAAGAACACGGCCCCTGCGCGCCGTCCATGGCATGGCGGGTGGTCGATGCAAAACATGCCTTCGACCATGCCGTCGCCAAGGGCGCGACACCCTATGACGGAAATGACAAGACGCTCGACGTGCCGGCGATCGTCGGCATAGGCGGCTCGCTTCTCTATTTCGTCGAAACGTATGGCGAGAAGGGCTCGGCCTACGACGCCGAATTCGACTGGCTGGGCGCACGCGACCCGAAGCCGGCGGGCGTCGGCTTCTATTATCTCGATCACCTGACCCACAACGTCTATCGCGGCAACATGGACAAATGGTGGGATTTCTACCGCGACCTGTTCGGCTTCAGGCAAATCCATTTCTTCGACATAGACGGGCGCATCACCGGGCTCGTTTCCCGCGCGATCACCTCGCCCTGCGGCAAGATCCGCATTCCGCTGAACGAATCCAAGGACGACACCAGCCAGATCGCCGAGTATTTGAAGAAGTACAGGGGCGAAGGCATCCAGCACATCGCCGTCGGCTCCGACAATATCTACGACGCTACCGATCTGCTGGCGGGCAGGGGGCTGAAGTTCATGCCCGGTCCGCCCGAGACCTACTATGAAATGTCGTCTGAACGCGTGAACGGCCATGACGAGCCGCTCGAGCGGATGAAGAAACACGGCATCCTGATCGACGGCGAGGGCGTGGTCGACGGCGGCATGACCAAGATCCTGCTGCAGATCTTCTCGAAAACCGTGATCGGCCCGATCTTCTTCGAGTTCATCCAGAGGAAGGGCGACGAAGGCTTCGGCGAAGGCAATTTCCGCGCCCTGTTCGAATCCATCGAGGAAGACCAGATTCGGCGCGGCGTCATCAAGGTCGAAGCAGCGGAGTAGGTTTCCAGAGGGAGGAAACGCCAGCTCAAGGGCCGGCGCAAACGGTCGGCCTGTCGGGTAACCTACAAGCCGGCCGCTTTTCTCAGTGCCGAGTTGATGCGGCGCTGCCAACCCTTACCCGAGGCGCGGAACCTCTCCACGACGTCTGCATCCAATCGCAAGGTCACCTGCTTTTTTGGGTTTTCGCTCGGCGGACGACCGCGCGCGCGACGCGCGCTTTCCGCCAACTCGGGAAAGACCTCGGCGAAGGGGCGCGCAGCGGCCAATTCTTCGTCGGTCGATACCCAGTCATCGGAGTCTTCGGCGATCTGTCGCTGAATTTCTGCCTCTTCGGCATCGGAAATACCGAGATTTTTGCGCTTAGGGCCTTCCATAGGCGTTCCTTTCCTTGCGATTCGACCGTCGCATGGAGATGACCGAAACCGCCTCGCTGCCCAGCGGCCTGAATATCACCGTAACAATCAGGCCCCGGAATTCACCGATGGCCTTGAACCGCCCGTCCCTTGCGTCGGTGACGATGGCGTTTTCGAAAAACTCAATCGTAAGATCGTTGAAATCCAGGCCTCGATTGTCGAACGTCCAGCGCTGCTTGGGCAAGTCCCAGACAATCTTCATTCCTCATTTATGTAGCTACATTTATTTCGCTGTCAAGATTGTCTCACAGCCTGTTTTCCAGCCTGCGACGGCTGGACTAGCTAAGCAGCATTCAGCAGCCCAATTGCCTCTGCCAGCGCCAGAACCCCGGCTTCCAGATCCGCCCGCTTCGTATCCTCGTCAGGATTGTGACTGATGCCGCCGATGGACGGCACGAACAGCATGGCCGAGGGCAGGACGCGCGACACGTTCGTGGCATCATGCAGCGCGCCCGACGGCATGCGGCGCCAGCGGCCGGGCGCGACATGTTCGGCCGCGGTGGCGAGCGCCTCGATCATTCGCATATCCATCGGGACCGGATCGGCGGTGAAGCCGGTGCTGACGGACAGGTCGAGCTTTTCATCCCTCGCGATGCGCTCCGCGACGGCGAGGGCTTCCGCCAGCAGGCGGTCGAGCCGTGCGGTCTCGGGATCGCGCATCTGCACCGAAACCGTGGCCGTGCCCGGCACGATCGACGGCGCGTTCGGTTCGACCACGATGCGGCCGAGCGTCCAGACGGTGCGGCCGGTGACCAGCGGCGCGAAGGCGGCGTCCAGTTCGGTCGCGAAGCGATAGAACCCGCGAACGGCATCGCGGCGCATAAGCATCGGCGTGGTGCCGGCATGGTTGGCCTCGCCCGAAAAGACGAGCGTGGCCGAGCGCACGCCGACGATGGCCTCCACCACGCCGAGCGTTTCGCCGGCGCTGTCGAGCACGGGACCCTGTTCTATGTGCGCTTCGACATAGGCCGAAAACAGCGTCGGCGGTACCTTACGAACCTCCGCGATCTCCTCTGCCCGTCGGCGTGCCTCCGCAAGCGTCGTCCCTTGCGCGTCGGTCAGCCGGTCAGCCGCATCTTCAGTCATCGCGCCTGCCCATACGGCGCTGCCGGTCAGGCCTCCGAAGCGGCCCTCCTCGTCCTGGAAGGAGACCACGGCGATGCGCGGCCTGCCGGCTTCGCGTGCCGCGCGGGCGAGTTCCAGTCCGCAGGCCACGCCATAGATGCCGTCGAGCCAGCCGCCGAGCGGCTGGGTGTCGCTGTGCGAGCCGACCAGAAGGCAGGGCCCGTCGCCCGGCGGCAGACCGAAAAGATTGCCCCACGGGTCGGCCACGGGATCCAGCCCTGCCTCCTTCATCCGGGTCGCGAGCCAGATCCGCGCTTCTATATCCGCGTCGCTGAAAGCCGGGCGGCGCACGCCCTTGTCAACGCCGCCGATGCGGCGCAGTTGGTCGAGCTCGGCCAGCATCCTCTCGGGCTTGACCGGAATATGCCCCTTGTCCGGCACGTCAGGACGCTTCCTTGCATGCCGTCGCCAAAGCCTGCTCCAGCATCTTCGGATCGCCTACGAGATTGGCCAGCACGAGCACCAGCCGCGCGTTCAGCGCCGCGCTTTGCTCGAAGGAGAGCCCTTCATGCGCAGCCATGAGCGCGGCATAGAACTCGTCGCCGTGAGGGCCTAGACGGTCGCCCCCGATCTCTACTTCACAATTCATGTCGCCGCCCCTCCCTTTGCCCGCGCCAATGCGGTCGCGATCTTGGCCGGCGTGGCATCGCGAAAGCGCGCGGCGATGTGCTGGTCCGGCCGGACGAGATAGACCATGCCGGCGCCATAGCGGGCTGTCGCCAGACCTTCCGTGTCCAGGAGGATCGTATCGGCACGGCGCGCAGCATCGCGGGTGATGACGATCCGCTCCACGCCCGCCGCCGTTTCTTCCGGCAATTCCGCCTCCACGGCCATCATCGCAAAACCGCCGCCAAGACGGTTGAGCAGCCAGCCGCCCTTGGCGTTTGTGACCGGTGCATCCGGCATCGCCGCGCCCGGCTCGATACCGCCCTCCCCTTCGGCGTCCGATTGCAGCGAAAAACCCGCCAGCGAGCAGGGTTTCGACAGGCGGCCGGAATTGACCATTCTCCGCGCGAAATCGTGCTCGCCGGCGAGGTGGAGCACGCTGTCGCGGAAGAGCCTTTCCATCTTCGATTTCGGCGTCATGAAGGAGGTGGCGCGCGCTGAGTTCAAGATGTTCTCGTCGGCGCCGAAGACGCGCTCCTCGTCATAGGTGGCGATCAGGCTTTCCGGCGCCTTGCCCCCCAGCACCAGCGCCAGCTTCCAGGCGAGGTTGTCGACATCCTGGATGCCGCCATTGCCGCCGCGCGCGCCGAAGGGCGAGACGATATGGGCGCTGTCGCCGGCGAAGATCACGCGGTCATGGACGAATTTCTCCAGCCGGCGGCACTGGAAGCTGTAGACCGACACCCAGTCGAGCGTAAAATCGGAATGGCCGAGCACCTTCTCGATGCGCGGGATGACGTGCTCGGGCTTCTTCTCCTCCTCCGGATCGGCATCCGGCCCAAGCTGGAGGTCGATGCGGTAGATGTCGTCCGGCTGCTTGTGGAGCAGCGCGGACTGGCCGCCATGGAAGGGCGGCTCGAACCAGAACCAGCGCTCGGAAGGGAAATCCGCCTTCATCTCGACATCGGCGATCAGGAACCGTTCCTCGAAGGCATGGCCCTCGAAATCGAGGCCGAGCAAAGAACGCGCCGCCGAGCGCGCGCCGTCGCAGGCAACCAGCCAATCCGTCTCCAGCGTGTAGGCGCCATCGGGCGTCTCGACCGTCACGCGCGCGCCGTCGGCGCGCTTTTCCATGGCGGCGAGGCGGTTCTTCCATCTGAGGTCGATCAGGTCCGGAAAATCCGCCGCGCGCTCGACCAGATACTGCTCGACGTAATATTGCTGGAGGTTGATGAAGGCCGGCATCTTGTGGCCGGGCTCCGGCAGGAGGTCGAAGTTCCAGACCTCGCGATCCCGGTGGAACAGCCGGCCGACCTTCCAGGTCACGCCTTTCTCGACCATCCGTTCGCCGACGCCCAGCCGGTCGAATATCTCCAGCGTGCGCTTCGACCAGCAGATGGCGCGGCTGCCGAGCGAGACGACGTCATTGTCGTCGAGCACGACGGACCGGATGCCGTGCAGCGCCAGGTCGATCGCCATGGCCAGCCCGACCGGCCCCGCGCCGACGATCACGACCGGATAGCGACGGGGCTTCGCGCCGCGCAATTCGGGCGGCGTCGCGTAGGGGAATGGCTTGTAGGAATAGCGCGGCATCAGTCGATTGCCTTGCCAATCGCAACGCTATGGCCTAAATTATGGCCATAATAGATGGAGCGTGCGATGAACATCACCGTCGCTGAAATGAAGGCAAATCTCTCTGAAATTCTGCGCAAGGCTGCGGCCGGCGAGGAGATCACCGTGACCAAGCACGGCAAGCCGTATGCAAAGGTTGGACCTGATAAGACCGATAAGGCTGCGCTGCCCCGTATCGGAGCTTTCAAAGACCATGATTTCTGGATGGCGGATGATTTTAATGAACTCGGACCTGAATGGGACGAGTACACAAAGTGAGTAATGCCTATCTGGTCGATACCAACGTCGTCGTTTGGGGCTGGCACGAGCCGCATCGCGTCCCAGGACGATTGCGGCGCTTGCTCGAAGCAGATGGCGACTTCTACGTCAGTGTCGCCTCCATCTGGGAAATCTGCATTAAAGCGGCGATCGGAAAACTCGTCACCGTTCAGAACGTCTCCGGAGCGCTGCTGGACACAGGCTATCGGATTCTCCCGATCAAAGTGGAACATGTCGAAGCCGTTCGATACCTGCCGTTGCATCACCGCGATCCCTACGACCGACTGCTCATCTGCCAAGCGCGACTGGAAGAGTTGCGCCTTGTCGCGACCGACCGCCAGTTTTCAAACTATGACGTGATGCTGGCATAGCCAAGGCTGCTGGCTACCCCTGCAATTCCTCCCACATCGCCTTGTCGCGTTCGGCGGTCCAGATGCGCGGGTTGTCGATGCCGAGCGCTTCATCATAGGCGCGCGCGACGTTGAAGGGCAGGCAGTGCTCGTAGATGGCGTAGCTTGAGAATTTCGGGTCGCAGGCGGCGCGGGCAGCATTCCATGCTTCCTTCAGCGAGCCGCCCCCCTGCGCCACTCGCGCGACGGGCCGGTAGGTTGAGAGGACGAAATCCTTGGTCAGGTCGAGCGATTCGTTGACTTTCTCCTCGCCGACCAGCGCATCGCCGCGGCCGGGTGCGATGGCGTCGGGGCGGAAGGCGCGCACGGCCTCAAGCGTTGCCGGCCAATCCGAAAAGTGCCCGTCGCCGCAATAACACGCCGATTTGTATTCGACGATGTCGCCGGTGAACATGACATTCTCGTCGGGCACATGGGCGACGATATCGCCGGCGGTATGGGCGCGGCCGAGGAACATCAAATCGACCCGGCGCTTGCCCATATAGACGATCATCTTGTCGCTGAAGGTCAGTGACGGCCAGGTCAGCCCCGGAATGGATTCGTGCCCTTCGAACAGGCGCGGGAAGCGGCCGAACTCCGAATCCCAATCCTCCTGGCCGCGCTCCGCCACCTGCGCGCGGCCCACATCCGACATGACGATCTCGGACGCGCCATAGGCGGAGGCGCCTAGCACGCGGACCGCGTGATAGTGGCTAAGCACCACATATTTGATCGGCTTGTCGGTGACCGTCCTGATCTTCTCGATCACCTTGCCGGCGAGCCTCGGCGTCGCCTGCGCATCGACGATCATCACCGAATCCTCACCGATGATCACGCCGGTGTTGGGGTCGCCCTCGGCCGTGAAGGCCCAGAGGTCACGGCCGATCTCGGTGAAGGAGATTTTCTTCTCGGCAAGATCGCCGGTGGAGGCAAAGTTCTTGGGCACTATTTTTCCTTCTCGTACTTCTCCACCGTCTGCTCGATGGCGCCGAAGATCGAGCGGCCGGACTTGTCCTTCATCTCGATCCTGACGTGATCGCCGAAGCGCATGAAGTGTGTCGAGGGCGCGCCCTTCTCGATGGTCTCGATGGTGCGTATCTCGGCGATGCAGGAATAGCCGGCGCCGCCTTCGGCCACGGGCTTGCCCGGCCCGCCATCCAGCTTGTTGGAGACGGTGCCGGAGCCGACGATGGTGCCGGCGACAAGCGATCGTGTCTTTGCCGCGTGCGCGATCAGCGCCGGGAAGTCGAAATTCATGTCGATGCCGGCATTGGCGCGGCCGAAGGGTTTTGCGTTGAGATCGACCATCAAGGGCAGGTTGACCTTGCCGCCGTCCCAGGCTTCGCCAAGCTCGTCGGGCGTCACGGCGACCGGCGAGAAGGCCGAGGAAGGCTTGCCCTGGAAGAAGCCGAAACCCTTGCCGAGTTCGGCCGGGATCAGATTGCGCAGCGAAACGTCGTTGACCAGCATGACGAGCCGGATGGCGGCGCGTGCCTCGTCCGCGCTAGTTGCCATCGGCACATCGTCCACGATCACGGCGACTTCCGCCTCCATGTCGATCCCGTAGGCCTCGTCGGCGAGCACGATCGGGTCGCGCGGCCCGACGAAGGTGTCGGAGCCGCCCTGATACATCAGCGGATCTGTCCAGAAGCTTGCCGGCATCTCGGCCCCGCGCGCCTTTCGGACCAGTTCGACATGGTTCACATAGGCCGAGCCGTCGGCCCATTGATAGGCGCGCGGCAGGGGCGACATCGTCTTGTGTTCGTGAAAGCGCTCGGACGGCACCGAGCCCAGTTCCAGCGATTCGGCAAGGGCGGCCAGATGCGGCGAAACCCTTGTCCAATCGTCCAGCGCCGCCTGCAGCGTCGGTGCGAGGAAGGAGGCGTCCGCAAAGCGGGTCAGGTCGCGCGACACGACAGCAAGCGTGCCGTCGCGCGTTCCGTTCTTAAGCGTGGCCAGTTTCATACGTCGATGTCCTCCGGGGCGTCCGCTTTCTGTTCGATTGCAAGCGTCAGGCGATCGCGCCCCACCGTCAAGGGGCCGTTCCAGCTTGTCCGCAGCGCTTCACGCCAATGCGCCTCACCGAATTCGGGATCGTCGGCCGGGATCAGGTGATTGAGGACGAGATGGCCGACGCCGGCGTCGCTGGCAATGCGGCCGGCATCGGCGGCGAGCGTGTGGCTCGCCATCAGGTGGGCCTTCAGCCTTTCGCCGTTGCCGGTGCGCTCGACCAAGCGGTCGACGCCCGTTTCAAGCATGGCCTCGTGGACGAGAATGTCGGCGCCCCTGGCGAAATCGGCCAGCGGCGGGAAATGGGCCGTGTCGGCCGAAAAGACGATTTTGCGGCCGCCATGCGCGAAGGCGAGCGCATAGCACTCCGTCACCGGCGGGTGGTCGACGCGCAGCGCCGAGACGGCGAGCCCGTCCTCGTCCATCACCGGGCCTTCGGTGAATTCATCGAACACGACCAGATCGCGGATGTCGGGCCGGCCTTCGTCGGCGATGCGGATATCGATGTCGAAATCGAGCGCCTGGCAGAAATTGCGCCAGTAGGCTTCCGTGCCGGCCGGGCCGAACACTTTTACCGGGGTCGAGAGGCCCGCCGTCCAAGCCGTATGGAGAAGTGGCCCTAGTTCCAGCACGTGATCGGAGTGCAGATGCGTGATGAAGACGAGGTCGAGCGTCTTCAGCAGCATTTCCGCGTCGACAAGGCCCTTGGTCACTCCGAGCCCGCAATCCACCACGATGCGGCGGCCGCCGATCTCCAGTAGCGATGAGGTCGGCATCGGGCCACCCGGCCGGATCGCCGGCCCGCCCTTGGTGCCGAGAAGGACCAGCCTTTCGGTCACGACCAGTCGCCTTCCGGCGTGCCGTTGAAGCGCTTCTTCAGCCCCGACCAGCAATCGACGTAGTTGTCCTGCCGGGTCTCGATCTCGGCGGCGTGGCGGGTCAGCATCTGCGGAAAGCGGGTCTCGAACATGAAGGCCATGGTGTTGTCGAGCTTCTGCGGCTTCAACTCGGCAAGCGAGGCCTTGCGGAAGCCGTCGGCGTCGGGCCCGTGCGCCAGCATCATGTTGTGCAGGCTCATGCCGCCCGGCACGAACCCTTCCTCCTTGGCGTCGTACTTGCCCTCGATCAGCCCCATGAACTCGCTCATGATGTTGCGGTGATACCATGGCGGACGAAAGGTGTTCTCCGCAACCAGCCAGCGCGGTGGAAAGATGACAAAATCGACATTGGCGGTGCCTGCCTCGCCGGACGGCGCCGTCAGCACCGTGAAGATCGACGGGTCGGGATGGTCGAAGAGGATCGCGCCCACCGGAGAAAATGTTTTCAAATCATACTTGTATGGCGCATAGTTACCATGCCACGCCACCACGTCGAGCGGCGAATGATCGAGTTCCGTCACATGGAACTTGCCGCACCATTTGACGAAGAGCCGGCATGGCTTCTCCTTCTCCTCGTACCAGGCGACCGGCGTCTTGAAGTCGCGTGGATTGGCAAGGCAGTTGGCGCCGATCGGGCCGCGGTCGGGCATGGTGAACTTGGCGCCGTAATTCTCGCAGATGTAGCCGCGTACCGGTCCATCCATCAGTTCGACCTTGAAGACCATGCCGCGCGGAACGACGCAGATATCGGTCGGGCGGACATCCATGATCCCCATCTCGGTGACTATGCGGATGCCGCCTTCCTGCGGCACGATCAGGAGTTCGCCGTCGGCGTTGAAGAAATGATCGTCCACCATGGAGGTGTTGGCGGCATAGACATGCGCTGCCATCCCAGACTGTCCGAGCGCGTCGCCGGCGGTCGTCATCGTGCGGATGCCGGAAAGGAAATCCGTCTCGACATTCGGCATCGGCGTCGGGTTCCAGCGAAGCTGGCCGAGCGCCAATTCGTGGTCGTCGAGGTTCGGCGCCGTCTTCCAGTTCTCGAAAGACATCGTCTTGAAACGACCCGTATGCTTGACGCTCGGGCGGATGCGGTAGAGCCAGGAGCGCTCGTTGGTGCCGCGCGGGGCGGTGAAGGGTGAACCCGAAAGCTGCTCGGCATAGAGCCCGTAGGCGGGGCGCTGGGGCGAGTTCATGCCCTGCGGCAGCGAACCCTTCAGCGTCTCCGTTTCGAAATCATTGCCGAAGCCCGGCATGTAATGAAGCGTCATGATCGCCTCCTTGATTTGACCGCATGGCCAGTTTGTTGCATTTGTAACCATCGAAAATGTAACCATCAACCCTTCAAGGCCCGCTTCGCGGACAACTCGGGCGAGGTTTTAACCGCCGATATGGACCATGCTCCATGCCCAACGATATCCTCATCCTCGAAAGCTTCCTGCCCTATCGTCTCATGCGTCTTTCGGAGGCAGTCAGCCGCGAATTCGCCAAAGCCTATCATGATCGTTACGGGCTGACGCGGCCCGAATGGCGCGTCTTCGCCACGCTCGGACAGTACGGCACGATGACGGCCACAGCCATCGGCGCGCATTCGGCCATGCACAAGACCAAGGTGTCGCGGGCCGTCGCGGCACTGGAAAAACGCAAATGGCTCGCCCGCGAGACCGATCCCGCCGACCGCCGGGTCGAGCGGCTGATGCTGACCAAGACCGGACGCACAGCCTATCGCGCCATGGTGCCGGTGGCGCGGGATTTCGAGCGCTGGCTTTCGCAGGCGATGAGCGCTGCCCGCTTTGCGGAACTGGACTATGGCATCGAACGGCTCGACGAATTCGTGCTTGGCCATGCGAGAGGCTCATGAAGTGTCCCAGAGACATTGACATCATATACGATGTCACCCAATATTAGGGCGTGCGCCTCGTATTGGACACCAGCATCATAGTTTCGGGCTTGAGAAGTCCAGGCGGCGTATCGGCGGAGCTTCTACGGCGCCTTAGGTTAGGCCAAAGCCAACTCCTGTTAAGTGTTCCTCTGCTTCTGGAATACGAGGCGGTTTGCTGCCGGCCGGAGCATTTGGAAGCGTCGGAATTGACGGGAAAAGAAGTCAACCAGGTGCTGGATGTCCTCGTAGCCATTTCGGAACCGGTTGAGATCAAGTTTCTGTGGCGGCCGCAATTAAGGGATGCGGCAGACGAGATGGTACTGGAAACGGCGATAAACGGCAGGGCCGACGCGATCGTTACCTTTAATGAGAAGGATTTCAGGCCGGTACCGAGATTATTTGGCGTATCCATTCTACAGCCGAAAAATGTCGTCGACAGGATCACCCTATGAGCAGCAAAGTTTCGACGTTCCCGCTTCGCCTGCCCCGCTCGCTGAAGACTGCGGTGGAGCAGATCGCCCGAGAAGATGGCACGAGCGTTAATCAGTTCGTCGTTACTGCACTGGCCGAAAAGATTTCGGCGTTGAAAACGGCGGAAATTTTCGCTGAAAGAAAGCAACGAGCCGACTTCGAGGCTTTCGACCGCATTATGAATCGAAGGAGCGGGCAAACGCCCGCAACGGAAGATAGTGTGTGAGAGACAGCTTCCTAGAGCATTTCCGCTTTTCTCCGAATCGCGGAACCGCTCTATCATATTGTTTTCACGCAATTCCGGACGGAAAACCGGTTCCCACTTTTCCTGGAATTGCTCTAAAGCGCCTCGCGAAAATCGCAGTCGAGGAAAAGCCTGACCGGCGCAAGTCTCACCAGTCCATCACCACCTTGCCTGAACCGCCGGAGCGCATGGCGTCGAAACCCTGCTGGAAATCGTCGATGCCGATGCGGTGAGTAATGAGGCCGGAGACGTCGAGCGGGCCCTGGACCAGCGCGATCATCTTGTACCAGGTCTCGAACATCTCGCGCCCGTAGATGCCTTTCAGGGTCAGCATCTTAAAGATGACCTTGTTCCAGTCGATCTCGAACCCGGTCGGCGCGATGCCGAGGATGGCGATCCTGCCGCCATTGTTCATGGTGTCGATCATGTCGCGGAAGGCGGGGGCGGCGCCCGACATTTCCAGCCCGACGTCGAAGCCTTCGGTCATCCCCTCGGCGCGCATCACCTCGCGCAGGCTCTCCTTCGACGCATCCACGACGTGCTGGATGCCGAGTTTGCGGGCAAGGTCGAGCCGCACGGGATTGATGTCGGTGATGACCACCTTGCGCGCGCCAACCGTCTGCGCCACCAGCGCGCCCATGATGCCGATCGGCCCGGCGCCGGTGACGAGAACGTCCTCGCCGACGAGATCGAAGGAAAGCGCGGTATGCACCGCGTTGCCGAGCGGATCGAAGATCGCCGCGATCTCGTCTGGAATATCGTCGGGTATCGGCACGACATTGTGCTGCGGGATGGAAAGATATTCGGCGAAGGCGCCGGGACGGTTGACGCCGACGCCTTTGGTGTTGCGACACAGATGTCCCCTGCCCGCGCGGCAGTTGCGGCAATGGCCGCAGACGATATGCCCCTCGCCCGAGACGCGCTGACCGCGCTTGTATTCGGTGACGGCTGAGCCGACATCGGCCACTTCGCCGACGAATTCGTGGCCGGTCACCATCGGCACCGGCACGGTCTTTTCAGCCCATTTGTCCCAATTGTAGATGTGGACGTCGGTGCCGCAGATGGCGGTCTTGCGGATTTTGACCAGGACATCGTTCGGGCCGATCTCGGGAACCGGCACCTCTTCCATCCAGATGCCGGGCTCGGCGCGGGCTTTGACGAGAGCGCGCATC
>JAKDNM010000088.1 GCA_030456445.1 Hyphomicrobiales bacterium | reverse complement strand
TGTTCCATCCGCCGAACAGTCGAGATCATTCTCGACCGCTGGACATTCCTCATCATCCGTGAAGCTTTCTTTGGCATCCGCGAATTCGAGCGGTTTCAGCAACGACTGGGGATTCCTCGCCAGACTCTGTCGGTGCGCTTGAAGCGCCTGCTCGACAACGAGATTTTTCGAACGGTCGAGAAACCCGGCAATCGCGGATACCATTATCGTTTCACCGAGCGCGGCAAGGATCTCTTTCCGGTCATGCTCTCCATGATCGAATTCGGCGACAAATGGTTGGCCCACGGCGTGGAGGTTCCGATGGCGCTCTATCATCGCAACTGCCAACACGAATGCCACCCAAGGACCATCTGCAGCGTATGCCGAGAGCCGATCGATGCGCGCGACGTATCGCAGCGTGAGGGGCCAGGGGCGGGATTTACTGCCCAGGACAACCGTCCCACCCATCGCCGCTCACCAGAAGCGCTACTTGAGCAGGTTCGTCCGTCGTCCGTCGGTCGAACGATCGAGATCATCGGCGACCGCTGGAGCTTCCTCGTCATCCGCGAGGGCTTCCTCGGCGTTCGGCGCTTCGATGAGCTCATCGAGAGGCTGGGCATTTCAAGCAATATCCTCGCCAATCGCCTTTCCCACCTCGTTAAGAAGGGAGTACTGCGCAAGGAACGCACCGCTGGCAGCATATCCGAATATCGCTTCACCGAAATGGGCCGGGATCTCTTTCGCCCGATGCTTGCCATGATGCGATGGGGAGATACGTGGCTGTCCAATGGGAAAGCGCCGCAACGGGTGCGCCATCGTTCATGCGACTGCGATTTCCATGCGCTGGTCGTTTGTGATCATTGTGGCCAGCCGATTGCGTCAAACGAAACCCGATATGAACTCCGCTATGAGCTGACGACGTGATGGCTCGGCGAAGCCCCTGCACGCTCAGATGCCCATACAGAGGTACTTGATCTCCAGATAGTCCTCGATGCCATATTTGGATCCCTCGCGCCCGTTGCCGCTTTCCTTCATGCCGCCGAATGGCGCGACCTCTGTAGAGATCAGGCCCTGATTTATGCCGACGATACCGAACTCCAGCGCCTCGGCGACACGCCAAACACGTGAGATGTCGCGGCCGTAGAAATAGGCGGCGAGACCATATTGGGTGGCGTTGGCCAGCCGGATGGCCTCCTCTTCGGCGCCGAAACGAACTATTGGCGCAACCGGTCCGAAAATCTCCTCATGGAATATCTCCATCTCGGGTGTCGCGCCCGTGACCACTGTAGGCTCGAAAAACGTGCCGCCCAGCATATGACGCTTGCCGCCCGTGGCGACACCCGCGCCGCGCGTGACGGCATCGGCGATCAGTTCCTCTACCTTTATTGCGGCCGCCTCGTCGATCAGCGGGCCCACTTCGGCCCCCTCATCCGCGCCGTCGGCGACCTTGAGCGTTTCCACACGCCTCGACAATCTCTCCACGAAGTCTTCATAGATGCCGTCTTGCACGAAGAGCCGATTGGCGCACACGCAGGTCTGGCCCGCATTGCGGTATTTCGAGGCAATCGCTCCTTCGACGGCCGCGTCGAGATCGGCATCATCGAAGACGATGAAGGGCGCGTTGCCGCCGAGCTCCATCGACGTTCGTTTCACCGTGTCGGCGCATTGCTTCAGCAGGACCTTGCCGATTTCGGTCGAGCCGGTGAAGGAAAGCTTCCGCACCGCCGGGTTAGCGGTGAGTTCGCCGCCGATCTCGCGCGCGGACCCCGTTATGCAGGAGAGCACTCCGGCCGGCACGCCCGCGCGTTCGGCCAACACGCAGAGCGCCAGCGCCGACAACGGAGTCTGGCTGGCAGGCTTCACGACCATGGTGCAACCGGCCGCGAGCGCCGGACCCGCCTTTCGGGTGATCATTGCCGCGGGGAAGTTCCAGGGCGTGATCGCCGCGCATACGCCGATCGGCTGTTTCAGCACCACAATCCTGCGATCGGCGGAGAAACCTGGAATGGTGTCTCCATAGATACGCTTGGCCTCCTCGCCGAACCATTCGACAAAGCTCGCGGCGTAGGCGACCTCGCCACGGCTCTCTGCGAGCGGCTTGCCCTGCTCGGCGGTCATGATCGTGGCGAGGTCGTCCTGGCTGGCCATGATCAGTTCAAACCAGCGGCGCAGGATTGCGGCGCGTTCCTTGCCTGTTTTGGCCCTCCAACCGGCAAGCGCCGTCGCCGCACCCTCGATAGCCTCTCGGGTTTCTGTTGCTGACATAGACGGTACGTTTGCGACGATCTCGCCAGATGCGGGATTGGTCACCTCGATCGTCTTGCCGTCGGCGGCCGGACGCCACTTTCCGGCAATATAGCACTCGCCGCGCAGCAAGCCGGCATCCTTCAACACGAGGCTAGACATCGTATTCATCTCCTGATGGGTTCGAATGTTCAGGCGCCGGCCGAGGCGATAGCTTGAAGCGCAGATCTGAGCGTGTCGCCAAGGGGCTTCGGCCGCCGTGTGTCGCGATCGACATAGACGTGAACGAAGAAGCCCTCGGCGGCCGCATTGATCTCGTCGTTCCGGAAGAGCCCAATTTCGTAGCGCACCGACGAGTTGCCAAGTGTGGCCACCCGGATGCCCGCCGTGATGACATCGGGAAACGCCATCTCGCTGAAGTAGCGACAGCCAGTCTCGACGACGAGGCCAATCTGCTCACCGCGATGGATGTCCAGAGTGCCCTGTTCGATCAGCCAACCATTTACCGCGGTATCGAACAGCGAGTAGTGCACCACATTGTTCATGTGGCCGTAGACGTCATTGTCCATCCAACGCGTCTGGATCTCACGAAAATGACGATAGCTGTCGCGCGTGGAAGGAGCCGGCCTGCTCACCAGGCCGCCTTATAAATTGCCAAGGCGTCAGCTTCCGCGACGTTGCGAGGATTATTTACCAGCAGCCGCTGCTGTTTCATCGCGTCGGCTGCCATCTTCGCCAGATGCTCTTCGCCGATACCGACTTCACGCAGCCTTGTCTGCATGCCGAGCCGCTTCGATAGCGAGGCAAGCTCTTCGATGAACGCGCCGCAGCGCCCCTGCACGCCTTCCTCGCTTTCCAGATGCGGGAAAGCGTCTGCCGCGATTTCGGCATAGATATGCGCTGCGTCCGGCGCGTTGAAGCGTAGTACATGAGGAAGCACCAGCGCGTTCGAGAGGCCGTGCGGTACATGGAACGTGCCACCGATCGGATAAGCCAGCGCATGGACTGCCGCAACCGGCGAGTTGGCGAACGCCTGACCCGCCAGCATCGAACCGAGCAACATCGCACCCCGCGCCTCAATGTAGCCGGGCTCCTGGATTACGGTTTCGATGTTTGCTCCGAGTAGCTGAAGGGCCTGTCGCGCAAGCATCTTCGAAAGCGGGTTGTTGTTGGCGCTCTTCGACGCATAGGCTTCTATGGCGTGGACCATGGCGTCGACGCCAGTGGCGGCGGTGATCGCCGGCGGTAGGCCGATCGTCAGTTCCGCATCGAGAATTGCGACGTCCGGCAGGATGACTGATGATGAGACGCCACGTTTCTCCTCCTCTCCCACCGTGATGATCGAGACGGGCGTCACCTCCGATCCGGTGCCGGCGGTGGTCGGCACGAGCGCCAGCGGCAGTCTCGGTCCTTTGGCCTGGCCAACGCCCCAGGCACCATTGAGTTCCTCGCCCGAGCCTATCAACAGCGCCGACAGCTTCGCCACATCCAGTGACGAGCCGCCTCCGAATCCGACCACGCCAGTTACGCCGGCAGCCTTGCCCATCTCCACGGCTTTCATCAGCGTCGCGTGGGAGGGGTCCGCCTCGACCGCGTCGAAAAGCGTTACGCCCGCTCCCTCTGCTTCAAGCGAGGCGATGGCGGGGTCGCAGAGGCCAAGCTTACGCAACCCAGGATCGGTAACGAACAATGCGGTCTTGCCGAGTCGTGAACCGGCAATCGTGCCCAGGCGCCGCGCCGCGCCCGGTTCGAATACCACCGAAGGCGTCGTGTTGAATACAAAGGGGGTCATCGTTTTCTCCTTGCCGCGCTGTCACGCGTGGGCTGGCTTGTCGACGAGTTCACGCAGCTTGAAGCGCATGATCTTGCCCGAGCCGGTGCGCGGTATCTCATCGACGACATGGATCGCGGCAGGCACCTTGTAGGACGAGAGCGACGCACGGCAGTGAGCCACAATGACTTCGCTGTCGATGACGACGCCCTCTTTCGCCACGATGAAGGCGACGGGAACCTCGCCTAGCGTCTCGTGTGTTACCCCGACGACCGCCGCGTCTCTGATCCCTTCAAGGGGCAGGATCGTTTCTTCCACTTCGGCAGGCGCGATGTTCTGCCCGCCTCGGATGATGATCTCCTTCAATCGCCCAGTAATGGTCAGGAAACTGTTCCTGTCGCTGCGGGCGAGATCACCAGTGTGATACCAGCCGTTGCGCAGCACTGCCGCTGTTTCCTGCGGCTTGTTGTGATAGCCCAGCATGACGTTCGGCCCGCGGCAAATCAGTTCGCCTTCCTGACCGACATCGACGTCGAGGCCGCTGACGGGATCGACCAGACGGACGGCAAGTCCGGGAACCGGCAACCCGCAAGACCCCGGGATGCGGTTCTCTCCGGGCCAGTTCATCGTCACCATGGTCGAGGTTTCGGTAATGCCGTAGCCGTCGAGCAATTCGACCCCGAAATATTCCTCGAATTCCTGATTGAGGCTGGCTGGCATGATCGCGCCGGCCGACACACACCGCTTCATCCCCGTGAAAGGCTTGCTTCCGGCAGCCTGCGCGGCTTGCATCAGATAATGAAACATGGTGGGCACGCCGGGCATGATCGTGAATCCACCCTTGCCAAGCAGTCCAATTGCTCCCTGGGTGGAGAACTTCTCCATGATGTACTCGCTCGCACCCGTCGCGAGGATGCCCAAAACGGCGATGTTGAGGGCGTAGGAGTGAAAAAGCGGCAATGGCGAAAGCACATTATCCGTCTCATCGAGGCCAAGGACCGGCGCCCAGCACGCGGCCGTTATCCAAAGCATGCCGCGTGTGGTCAGTAGCACGCCCTTTGCGCGGCCGGTCGTGCCGGAGGTGTAGACGATGTAGGAAGGCCGATCGATATCGTCGTCTTCCAGCGACACGCCGCCAGCCGGTTCGGTGCAGAGCTGCCGAAAAGACATCGTACCAACACCAGCAACCTCGTCGGTGACGATCACCTTCGACGGCAATATAGTATTCGCGAGAGTCCCCAACTTGGCGCTGGTGGTTATCAGTGCGCGTGCGTTCGAATCCACCAGTCGGTAGTTCGTTTCAGGCAGAGTTGCCTCGTAGCTGATCGGCACCGCCACGCCACCCGCTCGCACGACGCCGAGGCAGGCGACCACCCAGTCGACGGAATTGGGCAACCAGAGAGCGACGCTGTCTCCCACCCCTACTCCTGAGGCGCGCAGCCGGGTTGCAAGGCTTGTCGCCTCGCGCTCGAGCTCGCCATAGGTGATCGTTCGGGCGGAATCGACATAGGCCGCCTTGCTTGGAAAGCGTGCAGCCTGCCGCCTCAACAGTTCCGCAACCGAGGCGACCATTTCAAGCCGTATCATCTCATCCTCCTTTGAATGCAGGTTCTGCAGGCGGCCTAGACCATGCAGAAACCGCCATTCACGCTGATAACCTGTCCGGTGACCCACGCCGCGCCCTGCGATGCGAGGAATGCGACAGTGGGCGCAACATCGTCAGGCTTGCCGATGCGGCGCAGCGGATAGGCCTTGACGATCTTCTCCATGTTCTTCGCCAGGAAATCCGCGTCGGAATGTGCGGTCTGCACCAACCCAAGCGAGACGGTGTTGACCGTGATGTCATTGCGACCCAGCTCTTTCGCGAGCGACTTGCCGAGGGCAATCGTGCCGGCGCGAGCGGCCGCGACAATCGAGAGGTTCGCCTCGCCTATGCGCGAACTGTCTCCGACCAGGCTGATGATCCGGCCGCCATTCTGGGCGATCATGTGCGGCGCTGCCGCATGGCAACAATTGAGCACTCCATAGAGGCAGACGTCGATCTGCGCCTTCCAGTCCTCCTGTTTGGATTCAACGAACCGGCCGTATTTGACGTAACCGGCATTGTTGACGAGGATGTCGAACCTGCCCCATTCGGTGACGATCGCATCGACCATCGCCTTGACGTCGTCATACTTGCTGACATCCGCCCGCCATGCCTTCGCCTGGCCTCCGGATGCACGGATGGCTTCGACCACGCTTTCAGCCTCGGCTTCGGATCGCCGATAGTTGACGGCGACTTTAGCTCCTTCGGCTGCGAGCGCCTTCGCAATATCGCCGCCGACATCGCGGCCGCCACCCGTCACCAGTGCGATTTTTCCTTCAAGGCCTAGCTTCATTTCCAATCTCCAGGTCGTTCGATATGTCGGGCCGTCTCGTACCGAAGGTCGTTCGACCCTAGGCGCCGAGGAAGGCGGGTGGACGCTTTTCCGCGAAGGCTTCACGCCCCTCGCGATAGTCATGACTGTCGCTGGCGCCATCGATCAGGCGAGAGGCTTCGCCGGCATCGAAAGTGCCCAGCGCCAAGCCGTTGAGGATATACTTCGCGCCGCCGATGGTCAGTGGCGCGCTGGCTGCAAGCGAATGTGCGTAGGCCCGCGCGGCTTCCAACGGCTCCTCTTCCACGCGATCAGCGAAGCCGATCGACCGCGCCTTGTGAGCGTCGAAGCGCTCCGCGGAATAGAGAATGTGTTTGGCCTCGGTAGGCCCGACCAGCGCGGCTAGCTTGCGTGTGGCCTGGACGCCGTAGACGATCGAGAGTCGGGCAGCCGGAATGCCGAATTTGGCGTTCGGGTGGGCGAAACGGAAGTCGCAGGACATGGCGAGGTGCGCGCCGCCGCCGAGGCAATAGCCTTTCACGACGGCGATGACCGGCTTGGAGATATGTGCGATTTGGGCGCAACCATAGTCGACCGCCACTTCATAGGTGCCGCTCTGCGCCTTGTCGTCACGGGTCGAGCCGAACTCGGCTATGTCCGCCCCTGCCGAAAAGTCATCGCCGGCGCCGGTCAGGATCACGGAGCGGACGGCACGATCCTCGTTCAGGCGCGAGAAGATATCCCCCACCTCGCGCCACATCCCAAAGGTCACGGAGTTGCGCAACGCAGGACGGTTCAGCGTGACGGTGGCGACGCCGTCCTCGGTCTCACAAAGAATATCGGGCATGAACTCCGGTCTCTGTCTGGTTGCTATTCGCCTGCATCAATATCGTGTTTCCAGCCACCTGACCGATTTCCATTGCGCTACGGTACGGCGGGCAATCAGGATCTGAACAGGCGGCCGCTGAGAAGCGGCCGCCATCAAGCGTAGGGGAGGACGCATTCTTACTTCTTCACCAGCGGGCACTTGCTTTCGGAAAGCGGGCGATAGGCGTCTTTGCCAGGGATGACCGAGACGAGCTTGTAGACATCCCATTCGCTTTTGGATTCTTCCGGCTTCTTGACCTGGTACACATACATGTCATGCACCATCCGCCCATCTTCGCGGATCACTCCATTGGTTGCGAAAAAGTCGTTGATCGGCATCTCGCGCATCTTGGCCATCACCGCTTGTGCTTCCGTGGTGCCGGCCGCCTTGACCGCCTCGAGATAGTGCATGGTCGAGGAATAGTTCCCCGCGTCGCCCATGTGCGGCTTGCGACCCATGTGTTTCTCGAACTTCGCGGCAAATGCGCGCGTCGCATCGTCGCGGTCCCAGTAGAATGCGCTCGTAAGGATCATTCCCTCGGCCACGTCGAGCCCAAGCGCGTGGGTATCCGTCAGCCAGACGAGCAAACCGGCGACCGTCTTTCCCGACTGGGCAAGACCGAATTCGCGGGCGGACCGCACGGCATTGATGAAGGTCGTACCGGACCCCGCGATCGCGACCACCTTTGCCGGCGAAGCCTGCGCCTGAAGCATGAACGCGCTGTGATCGGTGGTCTCTATGGGGTAGCGAATCGCACCGGATACTTCGCCCCCGCCGGCCTTGACAATCGCGGAGGCGTCCGCTTCCAGCGCGTGGCCGAACGCATAATCCGCTGTCAGGAAGAACCAGCTCTTGAGACCCTGCTTCATCAACTCATTGGCGGTACCGTTGGCGAGCGCATAGGTGTCGTAGGCATAATGGATGCTGTTCGGTGTGCATCCGTCATTCGTCAGGCGCGAAGACCCGGAACCATTCACGATCGCAATGCGGTTGTCGTTCTTCGCCACTTGCGTGACAGCGAGCGCGATACCGGAGTTGATCAGGTCGTTGATCATCGTCACGCCTTCGGTCTCATACCATTCCTTGGCGGTCGCGACAGCGACTTCCGGCTTGTTTTGGTGATCGGCCGAGATTACCTGGATTGGCTTGCCCAGAACCTCACCGCCAAAATCTTCGACGGCCATCTTTACCGCCGTGATCGCGCCCTCGCCGGACTCATGCGAGAACTGGCCGGAAATGTCGGTCAGCACCCCGATCTTTACAGCATCGTCCTGAGCAGCCGCAGGCGCAATCAGCGCCGAGGTCGCGGTGAGCGCGCCGACAAGCAGCGCGCACAACTTCTTCATTGAAGTAGCCATGAGTTTCTCCTCCAGATTTTTGAGCCCGGCCCCTTGCCACAACTCCACGCCACAACTGGCGTTATAGAACTTGCCTAAAAGACAAATCAGGGAAACCATCGGAATTTCTCTTCTCGCCTAGTTCGGCTGGCTGCCATTGTGACTTGCATTATTAGACGCCATGTGGTTTGGTCATGTCAAGTAGCCGCATCGACAAATCGCACTTCTGCGAGCCGTCGAAAGAAAGCGGCTTGGGGAACCACGACAAAAGGCCGGCGGGAGGAATTGTGTCGGAACGAGAGCCAATCATTGAAGCACGTGGCCTGTCGCGCTCATTTCATGGTTTCGTGGCCGTCAACAACGTGAACCTTCGTGTTCGCCGGGGGACGATCCATGCGTTGATCGGTCCCAACGGCGCAGGGAAGAGCACGCTCTTCAACCTTATAACGAAATTCCTGACACCCAGCGCCGGCCAGATATTCTTCAAGGGCGAGGACATCACCCATCAGCGTCCGGACGAGATCTCGCGTAAGGGAATGGTCAGGTCTTTCCAGATTTCCTCGGTGTTTCCCCATTTAAGCGCCCATGAAAATGTACGGGTTGCGCTTCAAACGCGGAGCGGCGACACATATTGTTTCTGGAAGTCCGACCATAGTCTCGGGGCGCTAAACGAGCGCACCGACGCACTTCTGGAATCCGTCGGGCTTTCAGCCTTTGCCCATGTTCCAGCGGTCGAAATGCCCTACGGGCGCAAGCGCGCGCTGGAACTTGCGACCACACTGGCGCTCGATCCGGAGGTCCTGCTCCTTGACGAGCCGATGGCGGGAATGGGACGAGAGGACATCGCTCGCACAGCGGATCTGATCCGTAACGTCTCGCGCTCCCGCACCGTTCTGATGGTAGAGCATAATCTCCGCGTTGTCTCCGACCTCTCGGACACCATCACGGTCCTTCGCCGTGGCGAAGTATTGACCGAAGGCAGTTATATGGAAGTCTCGGCCAATCCCGAGGTCCAAAGCGCCTACATGGGGGGCGGCAACCATGCCCGCCACTGACAAGCCTCGGCTGCAGGTAGACAATCTGCAGGCATGGTATGACGAAAGCCACGTGCTGCACGGCATGACGCTCAATGTCGGCGACGGCGAGATTGTCACCCTCATCGGCCGCAACGGTGCTGGCAAGACCACCACCATGCGCGCCATCATGGGCGTCTTGCGCAAGCGTCAGGGAACAATCCGCTATAAGGACCAGGACATCGTCGCGCTCGCGCCGCACAAGGTGCCTCGACTAGGCATCGGCTATGTGCCGGAAGAACGCGGCATCTTTGCATCGCTCAACGTAATCGAGAATCTCACGCTGCCCCCGGTAACCCAGCCAGGAGGCATGTCGCTCAACGAGATCTTTGCGCTTTTCCCCAACCTTCAGGGCCGCAATCGCACTATAGGTACGCGCCTTTCGGGCGGCGAACAGCAGATGCTGGCGATAGCCCGCGTTTTGCGCTCTGGGGCGGACTTCATTCTCCTTGACGAACCCACGGAGGGGCTCGCGCCAGTCATCGTCGACCAGATCGCGGTCTCGCTTCAGATACTCAAGCAACGCGGGCTGACGATCCTGCTTGTGGAACAGAACCTTCAATTCGCCTCCGCGATCGCGGATCGCCATTACGTCGTCGAACAGGGTGAAGTAGTCGACGAAGTTCAAAACCACGCGCTGGCGGCGAACATGGGCAAGCTCAATGCCTATCTCGGCGTCTGAAACGCAGCGCAGAAGCAATGGAAGAGCGGCATGACTGAATTCTTCGGCGTTCCCGTCGTGGTCCTTCTAGGCCAGGTCCTTCTAGGCCTCATCAACGGCTCTTTCTATGCGCTGTTGAGCCTCGGCCTTGCTATCATTTTCGGCATGCTCAACGTCATCAACTTCTCACATGGCGCTTTCTACATGCTGGGCGGCTTCGTGACTTGGATCATATTCAGCCATTTGGGGATCGGTTACTGGCCCGGTCTGCTGATCGCGCCCATCGTGGTAGGCCTGATCGGCGCACTGAGCGAGAGACTCCTGCTCCGGCACCTCTATGGTGTGGACCCTCTCTATAGCCTGCTCTTTACCTTCGGCGCGGCAATGATGCTGGAAGGCCTGTTCCGTTATATATTCGGCTCGGCAGGCAAGCCGTATCCGATGCCAAGCGCCCTTTCGGGTGGCTATAATCTGGGTTTCATGTTCCTGCCCGTCTACCGCGTCTGGGTTATCGCCATCGCGTTGGTGGTCTGTTTCGGGACATGGTTCGCCATAGAGCGCACAAGGCTCGGCGCTTATCTACGCGCGGGAACCGAAAATCCCGTTCTCGTGCAGGCATTCGGCATCAACGTCCCCGCGCTGCTCACGCTGACCTACGGCTTCTGTGTCGGGCTTGCCGGCTTCGCCGGAGCGCTCGCGGCACCGATTTATCAGGTCGGTCCTTCCATGGGAGCGAACTTGATTATCATCGTTTTTGCGGTCGTGGTCATCGGTGGGATGGGATCGATCGCCGGCACGATCGTAACCGGTCTGGCTCTCGGCATCGTCGAAGGACTCACGAAGGTATTTTTCCCGACTGCTTCGGCCATCACCGTATTCATCATGATGATCCTTGTCCTGATGATCCGGCCCAACGGCCTGTTCGGACGAGAGAGGTAGACGCATGTCGCTCCAGTCCGTCAGTAAATCACAGACCTCCCAACCCGTTTCGGTGAGGGCGATCTTTCTCGTTGCCCTCGTCGTGATCTCGCTCGTCGCACCGTTCTTCGTCTATCCCTTGTTCCTGACAAAGATGCTGTGCTTCATTCTCTTCGCTTCCGCGGTCAATATCGTCCTTGGCTATTCGGGGCTGCTGACGCTCGGCCATGCAGCATTCTTCGGCGGTGCCGCCTATATTGCGGCACACGCCATGAAGGTCTGGGGCACTCCGTTCGAAGTGGCGATCCTGCTGGCTGTTGCTTTCTCGTCCGCTCTCGGTCTGCTCTTCGGCTTTCTCGCTATACGGCGGCAGGGCATCTACTTTGCCATGGTCACGCTGGCTCTGGCGCAAATGATCTACTTCCTCGCTATTCAGATGCCGTTCACCGGCGGTGAGGATGGCATCACGGCAGTTCCGCGCGGCATGCTTTTCGGTGTCATCGACCTGCATGACACGCTCACCATGTATTACGTGGTATTGGTCCTGGTTGCCTTCGGAATGCTGGTCATCTGGCGTGCTATCAATTCGCCCTTCGGTCATGTACTGGCCGCGATCAAGGAAAATGAAGCACGGGTAACCTCGCTGGGCATTCAGCCCAACCGTTACAAATTGATCGCCTTCGTTCTTTCCGCCGCACTATCCGGTCTTGCCGGGGCCCTCAAGGCCATCGCCTTCCAGGTCGCGTCGCTGGCGGACGTCACATGGCACATGTCCGGCGAAGTCGTACTCATGACATTGCTGGGAGGATTGAGCACGCTGATCGGTCCAGGTATCGGCGCGGCCGTCGTGATAGCCCTGGAGCACTACCTGTCCACCAGCGGACTGCCGATCATGTTCATGATCGGCCTGATCTTCATGGTGTGCGTGATGCTGTTCCGGCGAGGTATCTACGGTGAATTGCGAGAATGGTACAGGCGTAGCAGGTCAGCGCGAGATCACTCTTAGGGACCGCCTATTCAACCAACTCATAGTTCAGTGTGTAATCGGTCTCGTTGGCGACGATCGGCTCCTTGCAATGGGAGCAAACCACCAAAGGCTCGAAATCCGAGTCACAAAGCCGATGACGAAGCCTGAGTGGCGGTTTGCCGTCGGAGAGCCATCGGTCGCCCCAACGCATCATCACGATCATGGGTCGGTAGAGATCGTGGCCCATTTCCGTGAACCGATACTCGAAGCGATCTCCACCCTTGCGATAGGATTCCTTGTGGAGGACGCCGGTCTCGACAAGATGCGCTAGTCGATCGGAAAGGATGTTGGTAGCAATGCCCAGCTTCTCGATCATTTCGTCGAACCGGCGGACGCCGAACCACGCCTCCCGCAGGATAAGAAAGCTCCAGCGATCGCCAATGATCTGCAACGTACGTGCGACCGAGCACGGCCGTACCCTTTCGAGCAAGGCAGGGTCGGAACTGCGGCGGCTTCTGAGTTTGACCTCGTAAGGCGAGTAGCCGGCTCCAGGGCCGTCCCGGAAGGCGACGTCGCGCGCGTTGACAGGCTGCAGGCATTCCGAGCAGACCGTCATGGGATGGCATTCGTGCCCGCAGCGCGTGTGAATGAGCCGCAGAGGCGGCGGCTCCCCTCCCGTCAGCCACTTGTCGCCGAATTCCATTAACGACAACATCGTGGCAAACAGGTCCTTGCCGCGCTCCGTAAAGAAATAGCCCTGGGCGCGTTCGCCTTCCTTACGTCCCTGGACAAGAATTTCGTTCTCGATCAAGGCGGAAAGCCGCGTCGACAGCGTCTGCCTGGGTATGCCGAGCCTGCGCTGGAACTTGTCGAAGCTATGGACCCCGAAAAAGGCTTCACGGATGATGAGGAAAGTCCATGTGTCGAGCGCGATCTCGACAGTTTTGCGGACGGAACAGTGCCGCTCCGCCTTCGCCTGGATTATCGAAGTATTTCGTATGTCCATCAGCTTTGTATTGCAACGATCTAGGCCGGCGAGAAATCTATGATGACTGGTCCCGCAGTTGCTGTCCACGCCGGAGGCCTATCTGATCCGGGCCGTGGGCCATCCCCCCAACAGATGGGTTTACGTCAACCGCCGCCTGACGCCGATCCTCGAGCAGCCTGAAGATCCGCTCCGGCGTCACGGGCAGAGTATCCACACAGACTCCGAGATGGGTCAATGCGTCATCCACGGCGTTTGCGACCGCCGCAGGCGCGCCAATCGTACCGCCTTCACCCATGCCGCGAAAGCCTCCTACATTGTTTGGCAAGTCGGCCTCGATGTGGACCACACCGATCTCGGGAATGTTACTTGCGAGGGGAACCAGGTAATCCGCCAAGCTTGCCGCCACGACCTGCCCTTGGTCATCATGCACGACTTCTTCGAGCAGGGCAGCTCCGATACCCTGGGCGACGGCGCCGTGGATCTGGCCATCGACGATCATCGGATTGATGATCCTGCCACAGTCCTCCGCAACGACGTAACGAAGAATGCGGGTCCCATAGGTCTCCGGGTCGACCTCGACCATCGCAAGGTGCGTCGACGAGCATGCGGTGCCAAGATAGGGATCGTATGTCTCTGAAGCAACGAGGTCCTCGCGCTGCTCCAATGGGATCCGGCCCATCTGCTTGTATACCGCGGTGGCCACCTCCTTCAGCGTCATGGTGAGATTGGAGTTCCGGCTCGAAACAACTCCTTCATGCATGTCGAGATCGGCGACGTCCTGCTCCATCAGATAGGCGGCCCCGCGCAGGATCTTGGCTTTAACGGACCTCGCGGCAAGCGTGGCTGCCCCGCCTCCCAGCACGGCCGAGCGGCTGGCATAGGTCCCGGTCGATGTCGGCACGAGCGAACTGTCGCCATGCTGGACCTGGATGTCCTCCAGCTTGCAGCCGAGTTCGTCTACGATCACTTGCGCCAGCGTCGTTTCCAGACCTTGCCCGTGCGAGGCAACGCCAAAGGCGGCCGTCACCGATCCGGTCGAATCTACCTCGATCCTGGATGTTTCCGTGCCTGTATTGATCGGCATGCCGGGCGCTACGGATATGCGCGAGCCGATGCCCGTCAACTCGGCGTAGCTTGCGAGCCCTATCCCGACCCAGCGTCCGGCCGCGCGTGCGGTATCCCGCTCTCTGACCAAAGCGGGATAATCCACATGCTCACAGGCGCCCCTCAAGCATTCCTGGAATGCCGACTTGTCCCAGATGATTCCGGAAGCGGTGCGGTAAGGAAATTCGTCGTCGTTGACCAGATTGCGCCGCCGGAACTCGACCGGGTCCATGCCAAGCTTGCGCGCGGCCATTTCGACGAGTCGTTCCATTGCAAATGTAGACGAAGGCCTGCCCACCCCGCGATAGGGGCCGGTCGGTGGCTTTGGCGTCAGTACACCCCTTATTCTGCCGCGATAATGCTCCATCCTGTATGGCCCGGGCAGGAAACTCACCACCTGCACGGTTTCGAGCGCCGCCGTCCACGGATAGATGGAGTAGGCGCCAACATCGCCAATGACATCGGCACGAAGACCAAGCATCTTGCCGTCGGCGTCGACGGCAAGCTCCGCTTCAATCAACTCGTCCCACGCCTGGCTGGTGGCCGAAAGATCCTCAAGCCTGTCACTAACATATTTGACCGGCCGTCCGAGCTTGCGTGCCAGCACGCAGACAAGCATTTCCTCGCAGTAGAGTGATCCCTTTGCGCCAAAACTGCCACCGACCTCCGGGGCAACGACCCGCACCCGCGACCCCGGCAGATCGAGGCAATCCGACAGCACGTCGCGTATGATCCCAGGGCTTCCCGACGAGGTGTGGAGCGTCAACGATTGCTTGCGCGCATCCCACTCGGCAAGATACGATCGGTTCTCCATCGCGACGGCGGTCTTACGTGTCATCCGGAAGCGGCCCTTGACCGTGACCGGAGCGTTGGCGATCACGCTGTCCACATCGCCACGTTTGAATTCGCGCCTGATGATTACATTCGTTCCGGCTTCTTCATGGAGAAGGGGAGCGTCATCCTGTACCGCATCGACCTGCCGGATCGCGAATGGCAGCGGCTGGTACTCGATCGAGACGTGCTCCAGCGCGTCTTCTGCGGCGTACCGGCTTTCGGCCACGACCGCCACGACAGGCTCGCCCACATAGCGGACCTTTCCGCGCGCCAACGGCCAAATGGGCGTGGCGTAGTATCCCTGCATTCGCGACGTCGGGACGGCTGGATTCACCTCTCCTTCGAGGTCCTCCGCCTCGTAGATCGCCATCACGCCTGGAATTGACAAAGCGTCCCCGACGTCGACACCGATGATGCGAGCGTGCGGCTGGTCGGATCGTCGTAGAGCGACATGGAGCGTTCCCTGCGGCGCCATGTCATCGACATAGCGCCCTACACCCGCAAGAAGGCGTGGATCTTCCGTTCGCTTGATGCGTTTGCCGACGAGCTTGGGGCGGATCTCGACCGAAAGATCGATACGGTTCATTCGTAGAACTCGCTGCCCTTACGCAGTTGGCGCCACTGCTCGTCGTCATGGGCGGAAATGACGGTCTCGCCCCGCTCACGGAAACCCTTCAGCTGTGCAAGCGCGGCGGCGGCCAAGTCCATGTTCCATGTATTTTTTGGGGGAATCCCCTGATCGATATTCGCCTGGAGCGGTGCTGCATCGGAGGCAAGAACGAAGACCCCGTCGCGATCGAGGGCTACTCTTGCAACGGTAAGGCCAGGCGTGTGGCCAGGCATCGGCACCAGCACGATCCTTTCATCTCCGAAAAGATCGTGCTCGTTATCGAAAGTACGGAATCCCCCTGGCTGGTTCCATTCCCGAGAAAGATAGCCCTGCTGCTCTGCGCCAGTCGCACGCGCAGCTTCGACCTCCGCAGCGTGGCAGAAGATCGTCGCGCGACGGAAATGCTCGTTGCAGCCGCAATGATCCGGATGAAGATGCGAGCATATGACGATGTCGATGTCATCGGGCGAGAGGGAGAGCCGCTTCAGTTCGATGATGACCGTTTGGTCGGGGCTGAAAATCGGCGTCATTACCTTGGCGAGACCGCCCCAGCGCCCATCCGGATCGGTGGCTGCTTCCGGACTACAACCGCTATCGAAGAGAACATTCCCTTGCGGGTGGCGGATCAACGTTGCGTGGACGGGAAGCTCGATCGTCTCCTCACGGGAAGCGCCGGTCACATAGATAGAACGCCGCATGCGCAAGCGTCCGCCCGAAAGGAAATGCACCTTCATTTCAACGGTCCTCTTTC
>JAKDNM010000207.1 GCA_030456445.1 Hyphomicrobiales bacterium | reverse complement strand
TGCACGCCGAAGGTTTCGGAAAACCGCTTCAGCCGCGCGCAGAATTCATCGAGCGGATAATCCTCGCCGGTAAAATGAATTCCGCCGCCGAGGCTTACCCATTCGGCATAGTGCAGGAGATCGCCGAAACGCTCCTCGATCCGGCCGAGCATCCGGTCGAAAAGACCGAAATCGGCGTTCTCGCAATTGTTGTGGATCATGAAGCCGGAAACGCGGTCGAGCACGGCTTCCACCTTGCCGGGGTCCGATTCACCCAGGCGGCTGAAAGGGCGCGCCGGATCGGCCAGATCGAATGAGGAGGAACTGACGCCCGGATTGAGCCTGAGGCCGCGCGCGATCGCTCCGGCCTTGTCGGCAAAACGCGCAAGCTGGCCGATCGAGTTGAAGATGATCTTGTCGGCCGAGGCCACCGCCTCGTCGATCTCGTGATCGGCCCAGGCGACGCTGTAGGCGTGGGTCTCGCCGCTGAAATGCTTGCGGCCAAGCTTCACCTCGTTGAGCGAAGACGAGGTGGTGCCGTCCATATATTCGCGCATGAAGTCGAAAACCGACCATGTCGCGAAGCATTTCAGCGCCAGCAGCACCTTGGCGCCAGACTTTTCGCGCACATGCTCGATTTTGCGCATGTTCTCGAGCAGGCGACCCTTGTCGATGAGATAACAGGGCGTGCGCGGTTCGGTTTCGCTCGTCATGATGTTCCGTATGCTGGGGCCGGCCGACGCCGGTGGGGTGAAGATAGGGGCTCGCGGTCGCCGGGTAAAAAAACCTCCGGGAACCGCTTCATGCCTCGATGGAAGAAACACCGCCCGGATGGAGGGGGGCTGCCCGTCTTATGCCGGTCCAATTAGCGCTTTAGCGCTGTTTCCCCTTAAACGGACAAGCAGGCGTTGCATCGCGGCGCCGGCGGCACACGCCGCGCCGGCAGCGTGCGAACGGAAAGCAACGCCGTGTGCCCTCTCGGGCCACAGGCTCTTATGATCTTCCGTTTGGGTGGCATCCAGTTCGACTGGGCCCATCCCCAATTGGAAGAGGGCGTCGCTATTCATGGCGTCCTCCCCAACCAGCAGATGAAAGCTGCATCAGTGCGCCGAGCCTATAGCATCGAGCCCCGCACCTCAATACAGACCGGCGGCCATTCCTGCGCCGGCGGCTGTCGCCAATTGCCGCGCCTCTGCAAAAACCGGCTGGAAGGCGCACTGCACCGCTTGAATTCGAAGCCGCCTCCTGCCACCACATTGTCAGGAGGCCGTTCGACCTTTGTTCTTCGCGCTTGCCCCTCCCCGCGCAAACAAGATAAACCTTGGCGGGAGCGAGGCGCGCGGCTCGACGCGGCGGCGAAAATACCTACATGAGGACTGGCCGGCTTCCCACCAGCCATCCAGACATTCCGGACGAGAAAGCGGCAGCATGGCCGAGCATAAGATGATTTCGGTTCGCGGCGCCCGCGAGCACAATCTCAAGAACGTCGATCTCGACATCCCGCGCGACAGCCTGACCGTGATGACCGGCCTGTCGGGCTCCGGAAAATCGTCGCTCGCCTTCGACACGATCTACGCGGAGGGCCAGCGCCGCTATGTCGAGAGCCTGTCGGCCTATGCGCGCCAATTCCTGGAAATGATGCAGAAGCCGGACGTCGACCAGATCGACGGCCTGTCGCCGGCCATCTCGATCGAGCAGAAGACGACCTCGAAGAACCCGCGTTCCACCGTCGGCACCGTCACCGAGATCTACGATTACATGCGGCTGCTCTTCGCCCGCGTCGGCATTCCCTATTCGCCGGCGACCGGCCTGCCGATCGAAAGCCAGACGATCAGCCAGATGGTCGACCGCGTGCTGGCCCTGCCGGAAGGCACGCGGCTCTTCCTGACCGCGCCGATGGTTCGCGGTCGAAAGGGCGAGTACCGCAAGGAACTGGCGGAGCTTCAGAAAAAAGGTTTCCAGCGCGTCAAGGTCGACGGCGTCTTCTATGAGATCGCCGAAGTGCCGGCGCTCGACAAGAAGTACAAGCACGACATCGATGTCGTCGTCGACCGGCTGGTCGTCCGTCCCGATATCGCGGCGAGGCTGGCGGATTCGCTGGAGACGGCGCTGAAGCTCGCCGACGGTCTTGCCATCGCCGAAATGGCCGATCACCCGCTGCCGCCCGAGGAGACGGCGGAAGGCGGCAGCGCCAACAAGTCGAAGAACGAGACGCATGAGCGGCTGCTCTTCTCGGAAAAATTCGCCTGCCCCGTCTCCGGCTTCACCATTTCCGAGATCGAGCCGCGCCTGTTCTCCTTCAACAACCCGGCCGGCGCCTGCCCGACCTGCGACGGGCTCGGCAGCCAGCGCGCCATCGATCCGTTGCTCATCGTGCCCGACGAGAATCTGACGCTGCGCAACGGGGCCGTCGCGCCATGGGCGAAATCGACCTCGCCCTACTACACGCAGACGCTGGAAGCGCTGGGCGCCGCCTACGGTTTCAAGATCGGCGACAAGTGGAGAGACCTGCCGGAAGACGGCAAGGCGGCCATCCTGAACGGCACCGGCGAGCGCCAGGTGGCATTCAACTACGATGACGGGTTGCGCGCCTACAAGACGAGCAAGACCTTTGAGGGCGTAGTCCCCAATCTGGAGCGGCGCTGGAAGGAGACGGATTCAGCATGGATGCGCGAGGAGATCGAGCGCTTCATGTCGGAGACGCCCTGCCCCGCCTGCCACGGCTATCGGCTGAAGCCCGAGGCGCTTGCTGTGAAGATCGCAGGCAGGCACATTGGCGAAGTGACCGGCATGTCGATCCGCAAGGCGAATTCATGGTTCGCCGAACTGCCCGGCCAGTTGACGACCAAGCAAAACGAGATCGCGTCGCGCATCCTCAAGGAAATCCGCGAGCGCCTGCGCTTTCTCAACGATGTCGGCCTCGACTACCTGACCCTGTCGCGCAATTCCGGCACGCTGTCGGGCGGCGAGAGCCAGCGCATCCGGCTGGCCTCGCAGATCGGCTCCGGGCTGACCGGCGTGCTCTACGTGCTGGACGAGCCTTCGATCGGCCTGCACCAGCGCGACAATGCGCGCCTGCTCGAAACGCTGAAGCATCTGCGCGACATCGGCAACACCGTCATCGTGGTCGAGCATGACGAGGACGCGATCCTTCACGCCGACCATGTATTCGACATCGGCCCGGCCGCCGGCATCCATGGCGGTCGCGTCATCGCCTCGGGCACGCCGGCCGAGATCATGGCCAATCCCGCTTCGCTCACCGGCCAGTATCTTTCCGGCGCGCGCGAGATTCCGATCCCGACCGAAAGGCGGCCGCTGAAGAAGAAGCGCATCAAAATCGTCGGCGCGCGCGGCAACAATCTGCGCGACATCACCGCCGAAATCCCGTTGGGCACCTTCGCCTGCGTCACCGGCGTCTCGGGCGGCGGCAAGTCCACGCTCCTGATCGAGACGCTGTTCAAGGCCGCCTCGCGCCGCATCATGGG